>CAVCYJ010000072.1:0-12775 GCA_963605995.1 Holdemanella biformis
ACAGTGCCTCCGCCGCCTTGTTCAGTGATCCGGTTTCTGATATTGTAATGATGTAATTCATCTGTGTTAGTGTCATGGTTTCTCCTTATTCCTGCAATCATAATCTATCCGCTGCCCGCCTGATCCAATGCAATTACAGCAGGGAAATGAATCGAATACTCTTTTTACTTTTTATTGTATTAAATACTTCGTCTTTTTACAAGAATAATTCTTCTGCTGATAAAGAGAGCCATAAGTACATAGTACATTTCTGTCTTCCGGATTTTTACATTTCACATATTTTTCCCCAGATGCCCGTCCCAACGTTCCGTTGCACCATATCCGGAAATTTTCTCCGGCAGTGCATTCACATCAATATATCCTTTTCTGATATACTCTATCACCCTTGGAAAACGCTGGTATCCGTGAGAATAGACTCCATCTAAAGAAGAATCGGCAAAATTCTTTGCCGATTCTTCTGCACGTTTCTCATCGAAACCATTTTTCACAAGGATGTTCTGCAATTTTTCTTTCATGTCTTCATAAAAAATCCGCATTCCACATTCCCTGTCTTTCTGTTTTTCTGTAAATTAATGCAAGCGTCAGGCATTAAACCAGTTTCATATCAACAAGTACCTGATGAAGCTTCTCTTTTTCCTCCGGTTTCAGTTCTGCGATCGGAGACAGGCATTTTCCTACAGGGATGCCCTCCTGAACCAGTCCTTCTTTGATAACAGCCGGGAAAGTACCCATGCTGCATGCGATACGCAGTGGAGCCAGTGTAAACTGTGCATCCAGAGAACCCTTAAGGTCTCCTTCCATAAATTTGTCGTAAATATCAGCGGTGATACGCGGTGCTACATTTGCACAGGATGCGATCGCACCTGTTGCGCCATAACACAGCGCTGCATGGATCAGAGTATCTCTTCCCATCAGCACATGGAAGTTGTCGTTGTCTCTTGTGAGGCGGATATACTCTGCTGCATTTGTCATGTCTCCGGTGCTGTCCTTTACTGCAATGATGTTGTCAATCTCTGCCAGTTTTGCAACAGTTGCCGGTGTGATCGTTACGTTTGTTTTCGGTGCATTATTATAGAGGATGATCGGAAGTGTTGTGCTTGCTGCGATCTCTGCAAAATAATCATACAGTTCGTCCTGTGTCTGGGACACAAACATAGGTGTCAGCACTGAAACTGCATCTACGCCTACCTCTTCGCAAATCTTCACAAGGCGGATAACACCTCTTGTTGTGATGTGGTTCGCACCGCCGTAAACCGGGACGCGTCCTCTTGTTTCATCCTTTACTGTTTCAAGGATTTTGCGATATGTATCATCATCAAATGCATAGAATTCACCGGTTGTTCCCAGTGGGAATAATCCATGTACACCATTGTCGATCAGATGATTGACCATCTGTCTTAATACCGGATAGTTTACTTCTCCGTCTTCAGTAAGCGGAGTAATGATTGGCGGAATAATACCTCTTGGCACAAATCCCATTTCTTTGTCCTCCTTAAATTCATTTATCGTCAGATTTATTTATAGTGATAACTGTTTCTTGTCCACAGTTACATTCTTATTATACGAAGAACTGCGCAATAAGCAGTTCAAGTACGCCCACACCTGCCATGATCATGGAAACTGCGGTCTTACATCGCACCTGATCTTTCAGCTCGGTCAGACCAAACATACCGTTGAACACCCAGAATCCACTGTCATTGAAGTAGGAGAAAGAAATAGCTCCTACGCAGCAGGAAAGAGACATCAATAACGGGCTGATACTGAGCACGCTCATCAGCGGAGCGGTAAGGGAAGCGGCTGTTGTGATCGCAACAGTTGCAGATCCCAGAGCAATACGCATCAGGGCTGCGATGATAAACGGAATCAGCACTGCCGGAAGCGGCCATGAAGTAACCATTTCACCGAGAGCTGTACCGATTCCACTTACTTTAACAACGTTACCAAGAGAGCCGCCTGCACCTGTGATCAGCATGATGATACCTGTATCCTTGATCGCATCATCCATCATTTTCAGAACCTTCTTGTTATCTTCCTTCGGAACCAGTCCGTAGATCGCAAGAAGTGTGCCGATTCCCAGCGCTACGATCGGAGATCCGAGGAAGTCGATCACTGAGTTGCCCTTTTCGAGAAAATCAAGGACTGTTTTCAGCAGGATCAGTACGATAGGGATAATGATCGGTGCTACTGATACCCAGAAGCCCGGAAGTGGCTTTGCATCCATCATGGCATTAAGTTCATCCATGGATTTGATATACTCTTTTTTGAATTCTTTTCTGTCAAATCCACCATTATCGTTTGGGATCTGGTAGATTTTCTTTCCGATCCATTTTGTGTAAAAAACTACTACGATCAGCATAGGAATAGAGATCAGCGCACCACCGATGATCATGGTTCCTACGTCTACATTGAACATTCCGGCTGCCGTCAGCGGTCCCGGTGTCGGAGGTACCAGGCAGTGAGTCAGCTGAAGACCTACTGCAAGGGAAAGTGCAAGGCCTACGACAGATTTTCCTGTTACCTTTGACATTGCCTTACATAAAGGTGCAAAGATTACGATTGCGGAGTCTGCGAATACCGGAATGGAAATAAACCATCCTGTGATCGCAAGCGCCCACTCTTCTTTTTTCTGGCCGATCGCTTTAATAAAGCTGTAAGCCATCTTTTCAGCAGCTCCTGATTTTTCCAGGATACCACCCATCATAACGCCGAGACCGATGATGATACCGGTGCTCTTCAATGTGCTTCCAAAACCTTCCTGAATGGCTGTGATCAGTCCGATCTCTTTCGTGCCATCAGCAAGCGTAACATCCGAAATCGGCATTCCGCCGATAATTCCTGTGATCATGGCAGCAATCAGAAGTGCCATGAAGGAATGTACTTTTGTTTTCATTACCAGAACGATCATTATAATGATTCCCAGTGCAAGTCCCAGTAACATTCTTGTTGATTCAGACATACCTTTCTCCTCATCCTGGCAGTCAGACAATAGTCTTACTGCGATATTATATTTTCATGAACAGAGTGTCAGGAAGCCTCCCGGCACTCTTTATTCCCCCAGATTATTCCATAACTGCGCCGGATCATCTTACCAGACATGGACGCTTGTTATCGAATTTCCATCCCGGGATCAGATACTGCATTCCCTTTGCATCATCACGGGCACCCAGACAGTTGTCCATATAAAGCTTATGAGCCTTGAGAACCTGCTCACGGTCAACCTCGATACCCAGACCTCCTTTCTTCGGAAGGTCAATACATCCGTCAACGATCTGCATTGGCTCTTTTGTCAGTCTCTCACGGCCTTCCTGCCAGATCCAGTGAGTATCGATGCCGTTCATTTTGCCCGGAATAGCTGCCGCACACTGAACTACCATCGCAAGGCTGACATCGAAATGGTTATTTGAATGACATCCCCACATCATACCGAAATCATTGCACATCTGACCTACACGCACGGAACCGTTCATAGTCCAGAAATGTAGGTCTGCAAGCGGGATATCTACGCTCTGCAGGGACAGGCAGTGATGCATCTGACGCCAGTCTGTATTGATCATATTTGTTGCTGTCGGGATTCCTGTAGCCTGGCGGAACTCTGCCATGATCTCGCGTCCGGAGAAACCATTCTCAGCACCACACGGATCCTCGCAGTATGCAAGACATTCTTTCAGCTGAGGAGCGATCTCAAGTGCTTCCTTCAGACTCCAGCATCCGTTCGGGTCAAGGTCTACTCTTGCATCCGGAAATTCTTTCTTGATGGCCTGAACAGCTTTCAGTTCTTCCTTCGGTTCAAGGACTCCGCCTTTCAGTTTGAAGTCAACGAAGCCATATTTCTCATGAGTCGCTTTTGCCAGAGCAACGATGGCTTCCGGTGTAAGTGCCTCTTCGTGGCGCAGTCTGTACCAGTCACATTCTGCTTCCGGTTCCTCTTCATATGGAAGATCCGTTTTCTTACGGTCTCCTACATAGAACAGGTAGCTTAAAAACTGTACTCTTTCTCTCTGGATACCATCTCCCATAAGAGCTGCCGCCGGGACATTCAGAAATTTTCCAAGCAGATCGAGAAGCGGTGCTTCAATCGCGGTTACTACATGAACGCCTGTACGCAGGTCGAATGTCTGTAATCCACGGACATCATCTTTAATATTTGCATCCAGCCATTTACGTACCTTGTTCAGCGTCTGCTTGTAATCTGCAATGCTTGTGCCGATCACGAGATTCTTTACCTGCTCCAGGGCATTTGTGATCTTCTGTCCCCCCGGAACCTCTCCGACACCTTCCACACCATTGGAATCAGTCAGGATAACAATATTTCGGGTAAAGTACGGAGCGTGTGCACCGGAAAGATTTAACTCCATGCAGTCATGTCCGGCTACAGGGAAAATTTCCATTTTTTCTACAACAGGTATCATTTGTTTTCCTCCCTAATATATTCGAAAACACTGTGGCCACAATGTATTTCTTCGTTTTTGTTTTTTCTGTTTTTATGCTTTTGTTTTCTATGTACTTTATTATATACAATCTGTTTTTTTGTGCAATTCGCATAATATCCAAGAAAAAATCGCCGATTTTTACACATATTTGAATCTTGCAAAATCTGCAATACCGACATTTCATTTTATTTCAAAGTATTTCTTTTTACGTAACAAACCCGGGGGTTCGGGTTTACATAAAAAATATTTTCAGGAAAATTTTATGATATCAGGGCGGATATTCGCAATTAAAGCAGGAGACTTACCTGATTCGATAAAAAAACAGACATACCGCTGAGAATGTCGGTATGCCTGTTTTTTTATCTTTCCTACTATATTAATATATCAGGTGATCGGTGCCGGATTGAAAATACACAGATCATTGTGAAGCTTATATTTCTCGGCAAAAGACTGATCTCTTCCACTGGCAACGGCAATGATCTTGTTAAATAATTCTGTTCCGATATCCTGGATGGTTGCTTCCCCTGTGGCGATCGGGCCTGCATTGATATCGATCAAATCCTGCCACATTTCTTTCATTTCGTTACGTGAACAGACCTTGATGACCGGAGCTGCCGCAAGTCCGTATGGCGTACCGCGTCCGGTCATAAATACCTGTAAGGTAATTCCTGACGCAAGCTGGCATGGACCACAGACAATATCACTTGCAGGTGTTGCCGCATAGATCAGGCCATGCTTCGACGGCTTCTCTGCCGGAGAAAGTACCTCTACGATCGGTGATGTACCGGATTTCGCAATTGAACCCATAGCTTTTTCCACAATGTTGCAAAGTCCGCCTTTCTTATTTCCCGGTGTAGGATTTGCACTTCTGTCTACCTGTCCTTCGGCAAGATAGTTATCATACCAGCGCATTTCTGCCGCCAGCTTGTCTCTCACCTCTGCACTCACACAGCGTTCTGCCAGATAATGCACACCATCCCGGACTTCTGTTACCTCCGAGAACATAACTGTTGCTCCGCCCTTTACCAGCATATCTGCCGCATAACCGGCTGACGGATTTGCAGTCACTCCGGAAAAAGCATCACTTCCACCGCACTGCATACCAATACAGAGGTTGGAAAGCGGCAGAGTTTCACGTTTTCGTTCATTGAGAATTGCCAGTTTCTTATCTGCCATTTCCATCAGCGCACTGATCATGGCATCAAAGCCTTTTTTCTCCTGAAGGATGATCACGTTTTCCGGTGTAATATCTGCTTCATCCAAAAGCATCTGCACGGTAAATTTCTCACAGCCAAGTCCCACGACCATAAGCTGTCCGCCGAAATTCGGATGTTTTGCCAGATTGCGGAGTGCACGGATCGGAACTTTTGCCTCCGGTGCATTAATGGCAACACCGCATCCATATGCATGATTGATCGGCACGATATCATCTACATTCGGATATTTCGGCAGAAGCTCTTCTTTCATTTTCTTAACCGCTACATTCAGGACTCCCGTTACACACTGAACTGTGGTGCTGATACCCAGAATATTTCTGGTTCCGGCATAGCCGCCATCAGGATTTGCATATCCCTCAAATGTAGTTACCGGCGGATCCGGCAGTTTTGTGACAATGTTTTTACCATACTCCATATCATCTACGGACGGTGGTGTTGGAAGTTCCAGCATAAATTCATTGATCCAGTCCCCACGGTGTATCGGATTCATTGCATATCCCAGAATAACCCCATAACGGATGACAGGACTTCCTTTCGGAATATCAGCAAGTGCTACTTTGTGTGCCTGCGGAATATCCTGATTAATCCGAAGTCCTTCAATCTCCGTTCCGGCAGCCAGAGGCTGTACAGCGATCGCTACATTATCTGACTGATTCACTTTAACTAACAGTGACATTTCGAAACCCTCCTTCGTTTTAATACCACAACTGATAAGCAGTATTGACTGTTATCTGTTAAGCCTATTATAGTGCCAGGATCAGTATAAGTAAAATTCATTGTAATTATAGTTCTCTTAATTTTTTTAAGAAATCAGTTGGATTTTTCCCAGGAAAGTAATACAATTAATACAATAAGAAAGTCATGACCGTAACTGTGAAGATACTGAACAGTTACTCATAATCAATAAATGGAGGTATCCTATGGACTTGAGACAAATACAGTATATCGTTGCCATCGCAGAGGAAAATAACATTACACGGGCTGCCGAAAAGCTCTATATCACACAGTCGGCCCTGAACCAGCAGCTCCTTAAACTGGAAAAGGAACTGGGAGTTTCTCTTTTCCATCGTTCCCGTACAGACTGGCATCCGACCGAAGCCGGTGAAATCTATCTGCAGGCTGCCAGAGAAATCCTTTTTATAAAAAAAGATACCTACCACAAAATCCATGATCTTGCCAGGATCCAACAGGGCGAACTCTCCGTTGGCTTCACACCGGGGCGCGGGATTTCCATGTTTTCCCATGTCTATCCGGAATTTCATCGTATGTATGCCAACATTCAGGTCACTCCGAGAGAACTGAGTGTCCAGAAGCAGCAGGAATTACTTATATCCGGTGATCTGGATCTGGGATTTGTCACCCTGATTCCCTCACAGCAGAAACCCTCTTTAAGCTATATCCCTCTGTCCTCAGAGGAAATCCTGGCTGCCGTTCCCGCACGCTACCCTCTGCTTTCAGAAAACGGATGCACAGATACTCCGGCTGATATTTCAGGCAGTTCATTTCCTGCGTTAGAACTTTACAGGCTTCGGGAAGAACCATTTGTACTGACCAGCAAAGAATCCACACTTCGGGAACTCACTGACCATATCTTCGAGGCTTCCGGTTTCAAACCTCATGTACTTTTTGAGACCTCCAGCAATTTCACTATTGCAACTATGGTCGGTTCCGAAATATGCTGTGGTCTGATCCCGTCCTTTTATGCTCATGGTCAGAAAGACAAAATACGTTTTTTCTCTCTTCCGGACAGACCTTCCTGGAACATTATGGCGTGCTATCACAAAAAGCGCTATTTAAGCAAAGCAGCCAGAGACTTTATATCCCTGGCTGATGAATTCTGGAAAAATATCGATCAACAGTAAAATGTATCCCGTTGTAACTGATATTTTTATTCCTTTTCCATATATGCGATCATTGCTTCCGCAGCTTTTTTGGCTTCTCTCACTGCGTGCACCACAGTCCTGGAGCCATGCACGACATCTCCTGCCGCAAATACTCCCTCACGGGTTGTCATTCCGTTTTCATCTACGATCAGGAGACCTTTGTCGGAGCCCTCCAGTCCTACCGTTGTGCGGATCAGACGATTTCTGGGTCCCTGACTGATCGCAATGATCGTAGAATCTGCTTCAACCTGCTCTTCTCCGTCTTCATAGCCAATTACCTTCTGATTCTCATCAATGATCGAAGTTTTAAATACCGGCCCCTTTTCGGTAATCCTCTCGATTGCTTTTCCAAATACAAACTGTGCACCGTCCAGTTCTGCATATGCCATCTCATGGGAATTGGCCGCCACATGGGTTCCTCTGGCATAAAGCGTCACCTGCAATGCACCATTTCTAAGGGCAGTTCTGGCTACATCCATCGCTGCATTTCCCATTCCGATAATAGCAACCTTTTCGCCCAGGTTATATGCCGATGGATTCTCCAGATAATCAATCCCGAAATGTACATTCGCAAGACACTCTCCGGCAATCCCCAGATTTCTCGCTTTCCAGACACCGGTTCCTACGAATACAGACGCATAGCCATCACGGAAAAGGTCATCGATCGTCAGGACTGTTCCTATGGCTGTGTGCGGGCGGATGCGGATTCCCATATCCAGAATTTTCTTTTCCATACGGTCAAGAATTGATTTTGGCAGCCTGAATTCCGGGATCCCATAGCGTGTGATACCTCCAATTTTGTCCTGCTGCTCAAAAACTGTAACCTTATATCCCCACTGTGCCAGAATGATCGCAACCGTAAGCCCTGCCGGACCCGCACCGATCACAGCTGCTGTTTTTCCGTTTGGTTCTGCTTTGGCCGGCTTCATCCGGTCCAGATAAGTGTCAGATATGTAATTCTCAATGCTGGAAAAATGTACCGGATTTCCCTTTCTCCCCAGCACGCAATGTCCCGCGCACTGCTGTTCATGGTCACAGACGATCGAACAGATCACGGACATCGGATTATTTTCAAAGAGTTCTTTTCCGGCTTCCACAACCTGATGTTCTTTAAACATATGTATAATATGCGGGATCGGTGTATGTACCGGACAACCTTCCATACATCCCGGTTTTTTGCAGTTCAGGCAGCGATTTGCCTCATCTATAATATGGATTGACATTTTCCTTTATCCTCCTCTTTTTACAATTTCAGGCATAAACTTTTCCTGCTGACGCTGAGTACATCAAAAATCTTTTACAACTGTTCAGTACTTTCACAGTTACAAATCTTTTACATACTTTTTCATGTCAGATCGTATTTATTGATCACACCGTATTTCTTCATTCTTCTCCAGAGCGTTGTTGTGCTGATATTCAGTTCCTTCGCCACCTCAGAGCGGTTTCCGTGATGTTTCTCCAGCAGTTCTGTCAGGCGGGCCGCCTCCGGGCTCTGATAGACGATTTCCGTTCCGTCTGCCTTTTTTCTGTTCGGCACCGGATACAGTTCATTCAGCAGAAACCTGACAAAATCTCCGGTGATCGTTTTCTTCGGTGTCGTCAGCATCATACGCTCACAGAAAGCTTCCAGCTGTATTTCGTTTCCGGGCCATTCGTAAGACATCAGCGCATCCATTGCATCCTCCGCAATATGCGGAAACTGAGCATATCTTCTGGTAAACTTTGTACGGCTCTCCTCAACAATCATGCGGATATCCTCTTTTCGCCTGCACAGCGGCGGCATCTCCAGTGTCAGTCCATGCAGAAGATAATACAGATCCTCCCTGAAGCTGCCATCTCTGACACATTGCCAGAGATCCTCAGTGGTAGTAACGATGATACGGTTGTCCAGCGTCTGGCTGCGCTCCAGATCGTTGCGGATCAGTGCATCATAACGAATCGCGCGGTAGAGCCGGTACTGACAGGAAGCAGACAGTTTATCAACCTCGGAGATCAGTACCGTGCCCAGATCTCCTATCGCAAGTGCGCCCTTTCGCATCCCTTCATCCTCTGCCAGAGGATTTCCAAAGATACAGTCTATCTGCATTTGCTCTGTCATTCCGCTGCAGTTTACCGTCACAAAAGGACCGGCTTTATACGGACTGTTATTATGGATACACTGTGCCAGCTTCTCTTTTCCGGTTCCAACAGCTCCGGTGATCAGTACCGGTTTACGGGAAAGCGCGTACATTTTGGCAAGTCCTATGCAGTATTCCATCTCCCTGCCGCTTGCCTTTATGTCAGTGAAATGTGTATGTGCCACATATCCCTTCAGATAATGAGCCCTCAGTTCATCTGTATTCGCATTCAGCCTCGCTGCCGTATTCCTGTATACGGAAATAAATGCTCCCCGGATCCGGTCCTCATACCGGATCGGAGCTACTGTCACCATCATCGGCATACCCGATACATAGACAGATGTCATAAAAGCATCTCTTCTGCCTCCCAGCACCTCATCTATATAATGCTGCTCCAGTTCCGGCAGAACCGTTTCCAGTGGCATTCCCTGAAGCTGCCGTCCTTTTTTGCGAAAGAGCTCTTCTCCTGCCTTATTTATGATCTTAATCTGCCTGTGTTCATCAATCTCAAGTATCCCGTTATAGGAATTATCCAGAACTGTTTCAAACTGAACCATGTGGTTCTTTTCCATCTCTGCCGTCTGCAGCATTTTCGCTGCCGTAGCAAGAGCAGAACGGATGGATTCTTCCGTAGAATCTATAAACTGTCCCGGGAAATCACGCTGCAGCGCCAGAGCATTCACAGTCTCTCCGCCCATCAGTACATCCGCACCCTCTCTGATGGCAAGCTCTACTTTCTCTGCCGCCTGTTCGATTGCCGTAATATTATAGAATTTCAGTTCCACATCAAACAGTTCATTCATATAAGTCATATCACTGAACATACTCCGAAAGCCAATCAGGGCGATCCGGGGGGTAGTGACATCCGGCACTTTTTTCTTCGCATTGGTGATCATAAGGCCGATCTCCTGACCGGTCAGTGTCAGTTCCACAACAGGGATATTGGTATATTGTCTGATAAAGGAAGCCTGAACGCCTCTTGCAAGTATGACCTCGGCTCCAAGTTCTACAGCCTGGCGCGCCTCATAAACAGAGTCCGGGGTTTTAATTACCTTCAGAATATCAATATCCAGTTTTTCTTCCTCTATGACCCGTTTTGCCTGTTCCAGCATATATTCCTTCGGAAGCAGAATCGCTATTTTTGACATAAAAACCCTCCTCATATTATGTACTCTCGGACTCCATTGTAACCCAAGAGCCCCGGCAGGTCTATACCCGTCGAGGCTCTTTTACTTAATTCGTGGCAGGCTGCGTTATCTGTTCCCTCCGCGCCCGGAAATATATCTCGCAGTAAATTGGCTTTATGCCTGTAATGTAAGCATTCAGGCGGATATTCGGTTACTCTCTTGTAACAGTTACATTGGAGATTTTTTCATAGAATTTAACAATGCTGGAATGGTCTTCTTTTTCATGTCCGTCTGCTTTCAGTGCCTGCATGATCTCCATCAGTTCGCCGGTCAGAGGAAGCGGTGCACTTACTGCGTGTCCTGCATTAAGAGCGTTGTTCAGGTCTTTGATATGAAGCTCGATACGGAATCCAGGCTTGAAGTTTCTGTCCATCATCATTGGTGCTTTTGCATCAAGGACAGTGGAACCGGCAAGTCCGCCGCGGATTGCCTGATATACAAGTTCAGGGTCTGTACCGGCTTTCTTTGCCAGAGTCAGGGCTTCTGAAACGGCTGCGATATTTACGGCAACAATGATCTGGTTGGCAAGCTTTGCAACGTTTCCGGAACCGATCGGTCCTACATATACAACAGAACCGGCCATAGCCATCATCAGATCATAATATTTGTCAAATGATTCTTTTTTACCGCCGACCATTACGGAAATGGTTCCATCGATCGCTTTTGGTTCTCCACCAGAAACCGGGGCATCCAGCATATCAATTCCATTCTTTGCAAGTTCGGCAGCGATTGCTTTGCTCTCGGTAGGGTCGATAGAACTCATGTCGATAAGGATGCTTCCTTCTTTGCCGCCTTCGATGATTCCGCCTTCACCAAGAGCAACCTCTCTTACCTGAGGAGAGTTTGGCAGCATGGTAATGATCACTTCTGCCTCCTCTGCAACTTCGCGTCCGCAGGTTACAGCCTTTGCACCAAGTTCTTCCATTTCTTTAAGTGTCTCTTTGTTATGAGTTGTAACCACCATTTCATATCCTGCTTTGATCAGGTTTTTGCACATTGGTTTCCCCATAATTCCAAGTCCGATAAATCCTACTTTCATTTTGATTCCTCCTTATATTTGCTGATAATTACTTTCTGTTATTTCTTATAGATTCAGTTATGATGTTATCTCTGTTCTCTTTACAGTTGTTATTGTAGCGTTCTTTTGGTTAAATTTCTATTGACAAATGGAATCAAAATAGCTGTGCTTTTTTATCGAATTATAAAAATATTGCGTATTGTGAAATGTTTCTTTCATAATACGCAATGAGGTTTCATTTTTTCATTGTTTCTGTTTCATCGGCAAAAACAATGAAAAAATGATCCCCTTCAATGGTACAGCCTGTGTTCCTTCTCCAGCTCTTTGTAGAGCTGGAGACAGTTCCAGTTCCTGTTATGCTCTGTCAGGACTGCTTTGTAATCTACGGGCGTGCCTGCTTTTCGCAGTGTAAACAGTATCTGGTCAAATAAATTTCCTGTGATTCCTGCAATGACCAGCATTTCTTTTTCCATCTGCTCCTGCGGGATCAACGCTGCCGGGATCTCTGCCCTCGAAATCTCCTTAACTCCCGCCAGATAACCAACCGGCTGACAGTAATCCTGAGGTTCTACTGTCTTTAAACGGATTTTGAACGGCAGCAATGCCATTTTCAGCTTGCGGAGTTTCTGCTGGTCTTTGAAATTTATCAGTAATATGGTTGCTTTCATTATCAAAATACCTCTCTTTTTTATTCTCTGTAAACATTTCGTAACCATGATATCATAGAAAATCCATCAAGTATATACAGTAACGATTATTCACTGTACCGGCATTGTAATCCACACGTTATTGTGGTAAAGTAGTCTCATGCTATTTTCCTGAGCCGGCGTGCAGACGAGTGCTATAGTTGTACCGGCAAAATCATCAGGAATGAAAGAGGGAGGAAACAAATGAAAAATTTCTATTCGTGGTATAAAAAGCAT
>CAVCYJ010000073.1:0-12760 GCA_963605995.1 Holdemanella biformis
ACTCCCAGCACGCTGACTCCCAGATTTCGCAGATGACGTACTTCCGTTGCAGTGTCATTGACTGCGTATTTTCCCATATATGGTTCCGGATTCTTTGCATGGGGTCTGTTTACGATGACATCGTATGGTTTTCCGTCACTTAGCACAATGAGGATTTTTTTCTCCTCCTGGCGCTGCAGCAGACCGTATCCTGCCGTTTTGATGGCAAGGCCATCTCTGTTGTTGGACGAAGTCACATAGTTGAAAATATTTTCGTTGGCTGACTTCGGATCATCATACTCACGGAATCTGTGAAGGATGGTATAATCCCAGAACGTGCAGAAACTCATAACACGATGCGGCAGATCTACATTGCTCAATGCCTCACTGATGATATATGCCTGCAATGCCACCTCTCCCTGCCTTGACATCTGAGATCCACTGGCATCGATCAGCACATCTACCACGAAATCAGATGCATCGGATTTCAGTTCTCTTTTGAACAGATTTGCTTCACTGCTTCTGCCCACACGCCAGAGTCTGGACGGAATGATCGTTCCTCTGTCTGAAAGTACTTCCTGCGTTTCACTTTTCAACACCAGAGTTTTTCGCAAAAGATCTGTGAGCGATGCAATATTATGCTTCACAATTCTGTGTTTGTCGTGATAAAGCCAGATGTTCTTATTCTTCAGCCTCACCGCATATTCATACTGATAATTACGCTTCACCGGGTTCTTTAGAATGCCTTCCGTGAAATACAGGCTGCAGTCTCTGTGAAGTTCCCGGCACATCAGATAATTCATGCGTTTTTCTTCTGCCGGAGTGAGGTAGGTTTTTCCGAAGTTCAGTTCTACATAGGTGTACGCTTTCTCAAGTTCTTCCTCCGTCAGAATTGTAACTTTGTGTTTCGTCTGGCGCTTTTTTTCCATTTCTTCGGTAACGGCGGTATCTTCCATGTCAGTGATCTTGTTTGCCATCTGTTCGATATAACTCTCCAGAGCCTCCTCATAGAGTTCTTCTGTGAGAAAATCTTCCCAGTCATATTCTGTGAGTTCTTCCATAGTGACTGCCATGACCTTTTCCAACGTTCCATGGTCTTTCTCAAAGTTCGGGTCAATAATAGTATTATAAAGGCTGTCAATTATCCGGATCAGTTCCATGGTATCTGTGGCTGTCCGGGCTTTGTAGACCATATCGCGGATCTTGTGCAGACGTTCTTCTACCTGATGATTTCCATTCTGCAGACGATCACGCAGGATGGCAATTTTCAGACGGCCGAGAGTATCTCCGTAGGCTGGCATCTGTTCAAATTCCTGATCCAGGATATCCTCGAAAGCTTCTCTCTGCATTTCCCGGACTCCCGGACGTTCCTGACAGATTTTTTCCCCGATTGCTTCCTCTACGCAGAGCTGTGCCACTGCGGTCAGTTCGCCTTCCTCTGCCTGACAGAATACTTTTTTTACCAGATATAAGCCCAGCAGATCTTTGTCATAGCACTTTGCCAGAGCACCCTGTTTGATGCCATCATACAGGGCAATAGCCTTTGAACGGAGATAAAGAGAAATGTCTATCTTCATATTTAAAGTATAATCTCCGCTGATGGTCCAGAGAAGATTACGGATCCGGTTTTCCAGTTCCAGACGGCAGTCATCGATTTCTGCGATTTTTTCATCCTTCATATACATCATCCCTTGTCCAGTCTGCCGGAATTCTGGTCTTTACAATGTCCTCTACGATTTCTTTCTCAAAAACATCAAAGGTCTTGTTTACAACTCCCATGGTGACTGCTTTTCTCGGAGAAAGTCCGGTTTCTACGATCTTCATAGCCGCAAGAAGCCCTCTCAGATCCAGAGGCTTGGTGGAAATTTCGCTGTTTGCGGCTTTTAGCTGCAGATCCAGAAATACGCCGATAAACTGCTTTCTGACATTTTCTTTTACATTCGGGAACATCCGGCGGAAAATAAATTCCATCGATTCTTCGGTCTGGGCCGGCATATCAATGACCAGAAATCTGGATACCAGAGCTTCGTTGAGTTCTTTGGTTCCTGCGTATCCATAATTCATAGTTCCGATAAAGCGTGCTGCCGGATGAAGGTCAATCTTTTCATATCCCGGCACATCAATGGAACGACGGTAGTCCAATGTGGCATGAAGAACGGAAACCGCATCATTCTTCGCCATATTGATCTCATCAAGGACTCCAAATCCACCGTATTGCGCACATTGATAGATTGTTCCTTTTCGCAGCTTTACCTCATTATCCACAAAGGTATCCGTGCCGATCAGATCACCGCTGTTTGTATTTACATGGAAAGAAACATTGTATGCAGGGCGGTTGAAAATATATGCAAGATTCTCTGCAAGTATATTCTTTCCGGTGGCTTTCGGACCGGTGAGCAGCAGGTTCTCTCCCTTTAATAAACCTGCAATCGCCATTTCCAGGATATCTTTTCCATAAAATGGAATAGATGGTTTTACGATCCTGCCGGCAGCTTCCGGTGCCACCTCATACTGCCTGCGAAAATCTTCTACTCTCTTTATCAGTTCCGGTGATACCTGTTGTTCCTCCAGAAATTTCAGTTCTTCCATTTAATTCTCCTTCATATTAATATGATGTTAGGGTCAAAAGGTATTTGACCCTGATATCATCTATACACGACTATTATACTCCAGTTTACCATTTAGAAAAAAGACCGCTTATCTCTTTTCAGATTCACGGTCTTTTTATTATCTTGCTGTTTGCTGCATCCGGCAACGTGCTTCACGATGCATGGGAGCATTCCTGAGACATAATAAAATCATACCTCGAAGATAAGATCTCCATAAGACGGCATCGGCCACATTTCCTTATCTACGATCATTTCCAGTTCGTCTACAGGCTCACGTAAAGCTTCCATTGCAGGTACAACTTTCTCTTTGCAGAATACTGCTCTGTCACGTCCTTCCGCATATTCCGGGATCTTCTCAATCAGCTTGCTAAGCTTGCTCATGGCACTGTTGGTACTCTTCAGGAGTTTGGATGCTTTTTTAAGAAGATCAAGCTGTACACTTACATCGATCAGTCCCTCTCCTGCTGTTTTCACTGTGTTGATAGAATCGCCAAGTACCGTTGTATACTTGATCACTGCAGGGATGATCTGCTTGGTTGCAATATCGATCATTGCCTTTGCCTCAATATTGATCGCTTTAGAGTAGCTTTCATACTTGATCTCTGCACGGGATTCAAGTTCAACTCTGGAAAATACGTCAAATTCCTCAAACAATTTAACAGATTTCTCTGTAGTAAGCGCCGGGATCGCATCTACCATTGTCGGCAGGATCGGCAGACCACGACGTTTTGCTTCTGCTTCCCATTCCGGAGCATAACCGTTTCCGTTAAATACGATCTTCTGATGTTTGGTTGCATATTCCTTGATCAGATCATGTGCTGCCAGTTCAAAATCAGGAGCATTCTCCAGACGGTCGCAGGCTTCTTTGAATGCTTCTGCTGTGATCGTATTCAGCACTACATTGCATCCGGAGATAGAATCTCTGGAGCCTACCATACGAAATTCGAATTTATTTCCTGTGAAAGCAAACGGTGAAGTACGATTACGGTCTGTAGCATCTTTCATGAAATCAGGAAGTGTCTTAACACCTGTTTCCAGTTTACTTCCCTTCTTGCTGTGTGTGGCTGTTCCTGTGCTGACTAACTGCTCCAGAACATCCTCAAGCTGCTCTCCAAGGAATACTGAAATCACGACAGGAGGCGCTTCATGACCGCCAAGTCTCTGGTCATTTCCTACGTCTGCCGCAGATTCACGGAGAAGATCTGCATGCTCATCCACTGCTTTCAGGATACAGGTCAACACAAGCAGGAACTGGATATTATCATGCGGTGTTTTGCCCGGATCCAGAAGATTGATCCCGTCATCCGTGGTAATGGACCAGTTGTTGTGCTTACCTGAACCATTTACACCTGCAAATGGTTTCTCATGAAGCAGGCAGCGCATTCCGTGACGGCTGGCTACTTTCTTGAGGATACGCATCATCATCTGGTTCTGGTCTGCCGCGATATTGACCGGTGCATAGATCGGTGCAAGCTCATGCTGCGCAGGAGCAACCTCGTTGTGCTGTGTCTTGGCAGGAATGCCGAGTTTCCAGCACTCTTCATTTACCTCTTTCATGTATGCGGAAATTCTCTGGCGGATACTTCCAAAGTAATGGTCATCCATCTCCTGACCCTTAGGCGGCATTGCACCAAACAATGTTCTGCCTGTATAGATCAGATCCTTTCTCTGGAGCCATTTCTCCTTGTCTACCAGGAAATATTCCTGCTCTGCACCTACAGACGGAGTTACTTTCTTAGAAGTTGTGTTTCCAAAAAGTCTGAGCAGGCGGAGTGCCTGGGTGTTGATCGCTTCCATAGAACGAAGCAGAGGTGTTTTCTGGTCAAGTGCTTCTCCTGTATAGGAACAGAATGCAGTTGGAATGCAGAGAGTTGCACCTGCCGCATCATGGCGTACAAATGCCGGTGATGTGCAGTCCCATGCTGTATATCCTCTTGCCTCAAAGGTCGCTCTTAATCCACCGGACGGGAAAGAAGACGCATCCGGTTCACCCTTGATCAGCTCTTTTCCGGAGAAAGACATCAGAACCTTACCATTATCCATCGGAGCTGTGATAAAGGCATCGTGTTTCTCTGCTGTCACGCCTGTAAGAGGCTGGAACCAGTGACTGAAATGTGTAGCTCCTTTTTCAATAGCCCATTCTTTCATCTCATGCGCTACTACATCTGCAATCTCCATAGAAAGTTCTTTACCCTCTTCTATGGTTTTTTTCAATTCCTTGTAGACTTTCTTCGGGAGTCGTGCCTGCATGACGGAATCATTAAACACATCACACCCAAAAGTCTCTACTACATTGATATACTCACCCATTTTATTTCTCCTTTTTATTTATTAACGGGGAAATTCCAATCGTTTTGGTTTCCTCGTTCTTTGTACTTTTAAGATACAGATTCAGTGCTTCGTGGCAGTTCTCGATTTCTACCTGTGTATGGCTGCCGCCGAATTCACCGTCCAGAGTCCATGGCACCGTCTCTTCTGATGTGATCGTGACATGGGCTGATTTAAACGAATGGATCAGTTCTGTATTGTCCTCTGCAGTCAGCATAGCCGTCATAATTTCCTGTAATTCCAACGGATTCTTCGGTCTTGTGATCATGGTCACCTCAAAAAGTCCGTCATTCATATCTACATTCTTACCTGTAAGATTCTTGAAACCTCCTACAGATCTGGAATTCGTGATCATTCCAAAGATAAAATCATCTTCTACTGTCAATTCTTCGGATTCAATTTTCATTCGATACGATTTGATATCAAAAAGCCGTTTGACTCCCTCCAGAAGATAGGCCACATGCCCCAGAATATTCTTGAGATCCTGGTCGGTCTCATAAGCCACATCCGTAAAAAGCCCAAATGCCGCTATATAGGTAAAGCTCTGATTATTAAATCTGCCGATATCGCAATGATAAAGCTCCTCTGCCATGATCATAGTAGCTGCCTCTGTCATACTTTTGGGCATAAAAAGACTGTTTGCAAAATCATTGGTGCTTCCTGCCGGAATATATCCGATCGGAACAGAGCTGTTCTTTTCCATCACTCCGGTAACTACTTCATCAAGTGTGCCATCGCCACCGCTGCATACGATCACATCTACCTTATCTTCGTATTCTTTTACTTTCTCATATGCATCTCTTGGTTTCTGTGTTGAATAAATGATGACTTCATAGCCGCCTTTATTGAATATATCTACAATATCAAGCAGGTTTGCTTTGATCTTGCCTTTGCCTGCTTTGGGATTAAAAACAAAGAACATTTTTTTGTTCATTCGGGCAGTTCTCCTTCTTTCAGAGTTCGAAAGAGCGCATACTGACAGATATGCGAATTTCTATCTAATAATATATGAAAAAAGAAAAGAAAAGTCAATGGGAACGATATGTAAAAATTTGCTGTAACTTTTTGTAGAAAGATATGCGGTTGCATGATAAAATAAATGATGTTGCCATACAGCAACTGTTCTGCCCCTGTTTATTGCTTTTCACAATTGAAGCAGGGGACTTACTTGATTCGGTTAATATGCTGCTTATTTACAAAAAGTTTATAGAAAGGATTTTTTACTATGATCAAACTGATTGCCTCTGATATAGATGGAACTCTGGTAAAAGACGGAACTCTGGCAATTGACAGAGAATATATGGATGTTATCGGAAAACTGATAGATAAAGGAATTGTTTTTGCCGCCTGCTCAGGAAGACAGTACCGAAGTGAAAAAAAACTGTTTGCACCGATTGCAGACAAACTGTTTTATATCTCCGACGGTGGTACCGTTGTGCGGACCCCAAAAGAAATCCTGAAAGTATATTCCATGCGCGATGAAATCTGGAAAGGAATGTGCTCCATGGTCCGTGAAAGTATGCCCTCCTGCGATTACTTCGTATCCACTCCCGAATACTGCTTCGCAGAAGACGGAGGAAGCCGAATGTTCCACTGGCTGAGAGACTCCTACGGATACGATATCCGGGAAATCCCCGAACTCCTGAAGCTTGAAGGACAGCAGGTTATCAAATTCGCGGTTTACCACCCAGATGCCTGCGAAGAAATGTGCGAACCCTTATTTACACCGGCCTGGAAAGACAAAGCAGTCATGGCAGCCGCCGGAAAAGAATGGATGGACTGCAGCGCCCCGGGTTCCGGAAAAGGCTCCGCCGTCGCATTCCTGCAGGAATATCTGGGAATCACCCCCGAAGAAACCTGCACCTTCGGAGACAACCTCAACGACATAGAAATGCTCAAAAATGCCGGTCACAGCTACGCCGTTTCCAACTCCCGCCCCGAAGTCCAGGCCGCAGCCCAAAAAACCTGCCCGCCCTACTGGGAAAACGGCGTCCTGCAGGTTCTGAAAACCTTTTTGTAAATAGCTTTCTCATCTAACCTATACTTCACTCGTCTGCCCTCTCGGATAGCACAGCGCAGAAACATATTTGGTTTTGTGTGCATTTGCAGGAGTCTTAGAACTTCTTAGCTGGTAAAAATATGCGTTATAAGAAAAAAGACCCACTGTCTGAGCCGCATAGCGGCGAGTTTGGGTCTTTTTTCTTATGGTTTTAGCATATTTTTACCAGCTTAGAAGTTCTTAGGCTCCGAAACCGCACACAAAACTAAATATGTTTCTGCGCGTCCCTCCTCAATCTCCTAAGCCTCCATCACCGCTTCTTTCATAGACTTCACATACTCCCTCACATACGGCACACAATCATCCCCATGCGCCGCACACAACTTCACGATCGCCGATCCAACGATCGCACCATCAGACTGTGCAGCCATCTTCTTCGCCTGCTCCGGTGTGGAAATTCCAAAGCCAACCGCACATGGAATATCCTTCGCCGCCTTCACCAGCTTCACCATTGCCCCGATATCCGTCGTAATATTCGTTCTGGTACCCGTAACACCAAGAGAAGATACACAATACACAAATCCCTCTGCTTCCTTTGCGATCTGCGCGATTCTCTCATGAGAAGTCGGCGCGATCAGAGAAATCAGATCAATACCATATTTCTTACATACACTGTCAAACTCCTCTTTTTCCTCAAACGGCACATCCGGCAGGATCAGACCATTCATCCCGATCTCAGCGGCAGTTTTAATGAAACGCTCCGTTCCGTAAGAAAATACCACATTTGCATAAGTCATAAAAACCATAGGAACAGAACTGTTCTTCCTGATCTTTACTACCATATCAAATATTTTATCTGTCGTTACACCACCGGAGAGTGCCCTTACATTGGCAGCCTGGATCACCGGACCCTCAGCCGTCGGATCAGAAAACGGGATTCCAAGCTCGATCAGATCTGCGCCGGCTTCCTCCATCGCATAAACAAGCTGCTCAGTCACCTCCAGAGACGGATCTCCACAGGTAATAAACGGGATAAATGCCTTACCTTTTTCAAATGCTTCTGCGATCTTTTTATTCATGGATATCCTCCCCTCTGTAACGTGCGATTGCTGCACAGTCCTTATCTCCACGTCCGGAAATCGTGATGACTACAATCTGGTCTTTGCTCATCTGCGGAACAATCTTCTTTGCATAAGCTACTGCATGAGCACTCTCGATAGCAGGGATGATTCCCTCTGTTCTGGAAAGATACTCAAAAGCCTCTACTGCTTCTTCGTCTGTAACAGGTACATATTCTGCACGTCCTGTATCATACAGATGTGCGTGCTCCGGTCCGATTCCCGGATAATCCAGACCTGCGGAAATAGAATATACCGGTGCGATCTGACCATATTCATCCTGACAGAAATAAGATTTCATTCCATGGAAGATTCCCAGTTTGCCGGTTGCGATGGTTGCTGCTGTCTCTGCTGTATTTACGCCACGGCCTGCTGCCTCACATCCGATCAGGCGAACATCCTTATCATTGATAAAGTTATAGAACGTTCCAATCGCATTGGAACCACCGCCCACACACGCAAGAACTGCATCCGGAAGCCTGCCTTCTTTCTCAAGGATCTGCTCTTTGATCTCTTTGGAAATGATCGCCTGAAAATCCCGGACAATCGTAGGGAACGGATGCGGTCCCATTACAGAACCAAGTACATAGTGAGTATCAGAAATACGGTTTGTCCACTCTCTCATTGTCTCAGAAACCGCATCCTTCAGCGTTGCCGTACCGGAAGTAACAGCATTTACCTTAGCTCCCAGAAGACGCATTCTGTATACATTTAATGCCTGACGCTCTGTGTCTTCTTTTCCCATGAAAACTTCACATTCCATACCCATAAGTGCTGCCGCCGTAGCTGTTGCCACACCATGTTGACCTGCACCTGTTTCTGCAATGACACGGGTCTTTCCCATTTTCTTTGCAAGAAGTACCTGACCGAGTACATTATTGATCTTGTGAGCACCTGTGTGGTTTAAATCTTCTCTCTTTAAATATACCTTCGCGCCGCCAAGATCTTCTGTCATGTGGGATGCGAAGTAAAGACGTGACGGTCTTCCTGCATATTCGTTCAGAAGCTCTGTGAGTTCTGCATTAAATTCCGGATCATCTTTGTAGTGATTATAGGCTTCTTCCAGTTCAATGACAGCGTTCATCAATGTTTCCGGTATGTACTGTCCTCCGTGGATGCCGAATCTTCCATTTGACATCTGTGTGTCCTCCTTGTGTATTCAAATTATTATCTCTCACTGCCTGCTTTTGCAATTAAGGCAGCGTATTATGCACGAGATTCACTGCCTTTAGTATTTTCTGTCTGTCCTTTACGCCATCTGTCTCTACACTGCTGCTCAAATCTAGTGCATAAGGACAGATTGTGCGGACAGCCATCTCAATATTGTCAGCTCCAAGACCACCTGCCAGAAAAAAAGGTCTGGTTATCTCCGGGATCAGGGACCAGTCAAAGGCTTTGCCGGTTCCACCGCCTCCCTGATCCAGCAGGATATAGTCTGCAGGGCTTTGTAATGCCAGCTCAATATCCTGAGCGTTTTTTACGGAAAAGGCTTTCATTACCTGATGTCCCGTGTTCTTCTGGATTCTTCTGATATAATCCTCATCTTCCTGTCCATGAAGCTGTGCAATCTGAATAGTTCCGTCAAGAAGCAGCTCCTCTACCCTTTCCGGGGCAGCATTCACAAAAACACCCACCGGGATAATGTCCGGGTGCAGATCTGCGGTAAAATGTCTTACCTGATCTCCTGTGACGTTTCTGCTGCTTTTGGGAAATTCTATGATAAATCCGCAGTAGTCCGGCCTTGCCTCATTTACGTATACAATATCTTCCGGACGTTTCAGACCGCAGATCTTGATTTTAGTTTTTCGCTTTTCCTCAGTCATATCAGTTCCTCTGCTGAATAGTTACTTAACGTAACGGACTGCCATTCAGGCTTTCAAGCACTGCCTTCTTGTCCGGGCTTCGCATCAGTGTTTCACCGATCAGTACGGCATCCACCTGATTTTCATAAAGAAGCCTGATATCATCCGGGGTGCAGATTCCGCTTTCAGAGACAAAAACCACATGATCAGGTGCCATTTTTCTCAGGCGGATGCTGTTGTTCATGTCTACCTGGAAGGTTCTGAGGTCGCGGTTGTTTACTCCCACGATCTCTGCCCCCAGATTTAAAGCTCTGTCCACTTCGTATTCATCATGTGCTTCTACCAGCGCATCCAGTCCCAGTTCCTTTGCTAGCTGTCTGTAAGCTCTCAGCGCACCGTCATCCAGAATTGCGCAGATGAGAAGTACCGCGGAGGCTCCCAGCGATTTCGCCTGATAGATCATATACTCATCTACTGTGAAATCTTTCCGGAGCACCGGGATCTGTACAGCGGCTGCAATCTCCTTCAGATACTGATCCGACCCCTGAAAGTAAAAAGGTTCTGTGAGACAGGAGATTGCGCTGGCTCCTGCCTGTTCATATTCCTGCGCGATTGCCAGATACGGGAAATCCGGTGCGATCAGACCCTTGGACGGAGACGCTTTCTTTACCTCGCAGATATAGGACATCCCGTCTTTTTGCAACGCCTGCAGGAATGTCATTTTCTGCGGTGCAGTTTTGTCGATCTCCTGTATCCTGTTTTCCAGCTCGGAGATGGAAACCTGCTTTTTTTCTTTTGCGATCCGCTCGGTTGTTCTGGCTGCAATTTCTTCTAATATATTTTTCATAAGCTCTGTGACTGCTCTTTCATATTTTTATTTCACCGTTATTTGTTTGTCTCTTCCACAAATTCTTCCAGTTTCTTCAGTGCTGCTTTACTGTCGATAAGGGATTCTGCAAGTTTCACACCTTCTTCAATGGAAGCTGCTTTTCCTGCGATATAAAGTGCCGCACCTGCATTCAGGCAGACTGCCTGACGCTTCGGACCTTTTTCCTCACCATTTAAGATTGCCCTGGTGATCTCTGCATTCTCTGCAGGAGTACCACCTGTAAGAGCGCCCTTCGCACATCTCTCGTAACCGAACTGCTCCGGTGTGATCTCATAGGATGTAAATTTACCGTCTTTGATCTCGCACACAGATGTCGGTGCACACATGGAAATCTCATCCAGGCAGTCCTGTCCGTAAACAACCATTCCTCTGTTTACTCCAAGATTTGCCATTACCTGTGCAAGCGGATCTACCAGTGCCTGATCGTAAACACCCATCAGTTCCATATTTGCGCCTGCCGGGTTGCTTAATGGTCCGAGAATGTTGAATACTGTTCTGATTCCCAGTTCTTTTCGGATCGGTGCCACATATTTCATGGCAATGTGGTAGTTTTGTGCAAATAAGAAGCAAATGTTGATCTTCTTCAGAATCTCTGCACTGCGCTCCGGTGTTAATGTAATCTTCACACCAAGAGCCTCCAGAACGTCTGCTGCCCCTGATTTGGAAGATGCTGCTCTGTTTCCGTGTTTTGCCACCGGAACACCGCCCGCTGCGATCACCAGAGAGGACGTTGTAGAAATATTAAAGGAATTCGCTCCGTCTCCGCCTGTACCTACGATTTCCAGAACATCCATATCATGGAGAAGTTTGATACAATGTGCTCTCATACCTGCTGCAGAAGCTGTGATCTCGTCAATTGTTTCCCCTTTTAAAGATAAAGCTGTAAGATAAGCGGACATCTGTACAGGTGTTGCCTGACCACTCATGATCTCGTCCATTACAGTTTCTGCTTCTGCATATGTTAAATCCTGTTTCTTTGATAATTTGATAATAGCTTCTTTAATCATTTCTCACTACCTCCATGAAATTCTCTATCATTACTCTGCCGTCCGGTGTCATTACAGATTCAGGATGAAACTGTACTCCGAATACAGGATATTTCGTATGTTCCACTGCCATGACCTCTCCGTCCTCTGACTCTGCAGTCACTTTCAGGTCTTCCGGCAGGGTATCTTTTAATGCTGCCAGGGAATGATATCTGGCTGCCGCAAAAGCATCCGGCAGGCCTTTGAAGAGCTGGCTTTCACCTGTTTTGTACATCAGCTTTTTCTTTCCATGCATCAGTTCCTTCGCATAGGATACGGTTCCGCCAAAGGCTTCGCAGATGGACTGATGTCCCAGACATACACCAAGGATCGGGATCTTTCCTGCAAATTCTTTAATCACCGGGATGCAGATACCAGCGTCTTCCGGCCGTCCCGGACCAGGGGATAAGATGATGGCTTCCGGTTGCATTTCTGCGATTTCTTCCAGTGTACACTCATCGTTTCTAACTACTTTGATGTCCGGCTCCACTCCTCCGATGAGCTGATATAAATTATAGGAAAAGCTGTCATAATTATCGATCAGTAATATCATTCTAATCCCTCCTGTGCCTGTTCAATTGCCTGTACCACGGCTCTTGCCTTGTTGCAGCATTCCTGGAATTCTTTTTCCGGAACACTGTCTGCCACGATTCCGGCTCCGGAGCGGATACAGATTTCTCCGTTCTTTTTGTAAACCAGACGAATGGCAATGCAGGTATCCAGGTTTCCTGCGAAATCCAGATAGCCGATGGCGCCGCCGTAAATTCCTCTTTTGCTCTGTTCCAGTTCTTCAATGATCTGGCAGGCTCTGAATTTCGGTGCTCCGGAAAGGGTTCCTGCCGGAAGTATGGAGTCTACTGCGTCTACCGCATCTTTGTCATCCCGGATGATTCCTGTTACCGTAGAGCCCAGATGCATTACATGGGAAAAACGCTCCACGCAGAGATATTTTTCTACTTTTACGGTTCCGATCTTACTGATCTTTCCAATGTCGTTTCTTCCCAGATCTAC
>CAVCYJ010000074.1:0-12710 GCA_963605995.1 Holdemanella biformis
AGCTTCTGGGAAAGGTCTACATAGACTTTCTGCGGATTTACGAAACGTCTGGATTCATCCCAGAGAGTGTTCTGTTCTTTCTGGCAGTAATCGCGGAGTTCCATTACGGATGGAGAGTCGTAGACACGTTTACCTTCTTTGATAACAGGAACGAGAAGTTCACGTAATTCGTAGGTTCCGCCCAGAACTTTGGTTTTCTTCCATGTGTCGATCGGGTCAAAGAGAACCATGTTCTCATCAATATCCAGTTTCTCATCAACAAGACAGATAAGATCAGCTTTGATCTTGCCTGTTTTCTTACTATAGAGACGGTATACGGTCTTATTTCCAGGATTGGTAACTTTCTCAGTGTTCTCGGAAAGTTTGATCTTTGGTGTAAATTCGGTGCTGTCAGCATCTTTGACGGCAGCAAGTTTATATACACCGCCGAATGCCGGGTTATCATCGGAAGTGATCAGCTTCGTTCCGACACCCCAGGAGTTGATCCTGGCATCCTGGGCTTTCAGGCTTTCGATGAGATATTCGTCCAGATCACTGGAAGCGGAAATGATCGCATCGTCAAATCCGGCAGCAGCAAGCATTTTGTAGGCTTCTTTGGAAAGGTAGGCAAGATCGCCACTGTCGATACGGATACCGTATCTGGTAAGCGGAATGCCTTCTTCACGCATCTCTTCAAATACACGGATCGCATTTGGAACACCGGATTTCAGAACATCATAGGTGTCTACCAGCAGGGTGCAGGCATTTGGATAAAGCTTTGCATAGGTCTTGAATGCCGTATATTCATCCGGAAAACTCATGATCCAACTGTGTGCGTGAGTTCCGAGTACCGGTACGTCAAACATTTTACCTGTAAGAACGCAGGAGGTACCGACACATCCGCCGATCACTGCGGCACGGGCTCCGAAGATGCCGGCATCCGGTCCCTGGGCACGGCGCAGACCGAATTCCATGATGCCGTCACCTTTGGCAGCGTAGCAGACACGGGCTGCTTTGGTAGCAATAAGGCTCTGGTGGTTAATGATGTTCAGGATTGCTGTTTCTACAAGCTGAGCTTCCATGATAGGTGCGATAACCTTAACCAGTGGTTCGCGTGGGAATACGACAGTTCCCTCCGGAATTGCATAGATGTCACCTGTAAATCGGAAGTTGCTTAAATATTCAAGAAAGTCTTCATCAAAAATCTCCAGGCTTCTCAGATATTGGATATCTTCGTCAGTGAAATTAAGATTTTCGATGTATTCGATCATTTCTTCCAGACCGGCAGTGATGGCAAATGCACCGCCACATGGGTTGGTGCGGTAAAACATATCAAAGATAACAGTCTGATTTGTCGGATTCTTGAAATAGCCCTGCATCATAGTAAGCTCATAAAGGTCTGTGAGCAGAGTAAGATTGTTCGCTCTCATAATAGTTCTCCTTTTTGATAAAAATATCTCATGACTGGAGAATGTTTTTATCTGATTATAGAAATATTTCCGGGAATATTCCGTTACTGTTTCCTGTGTTTTCAGTAACAATATTCTGCTGTCTGAGTCTGGCTTGAGTTACAGCAGAATCAGGCAGCAAAAGTTTTACTTGATTATAACATAATTTTAACCGAAGTACATAAAAAAAGTCCCGGAAAAAGGCGGTATTTTCACGTTTTTAAAGAAAAATAAAAAAAATTAAAAAAATTTCAAAAAAGGGGTTGCATTTTCCGGAAGACTATTATATAATACCAATTGTCGCGAACGAAGTAGCGAACACAAAAAATAAAGGGCTATCGCCAAACGGTAAGGCAACGGACTCTGACTCCGTCAGTTCAAGGTTCGAATCCTTGTAGCCCTGCTACATGAGGCACCTCGGTATGAGGTGCCTTTTTGTTGTCGATATATCAGCAGAATGTTTATAGCGTATTTCCGGCAGCAATATTTTACAAAGAGGAATATCCATAACCGCTGACCAGTGCATCGATCTTTTGCTTTTTCTGACACATTGGACAGCTGACAGAAGGATAAGAGTGGTAATCCGGTACGTCTTTGGCATTAAAAATAGAATGTACAGGAAGAGAAGCAACACTGTCTACCCTGCTGAAAATAGCAGCAACGCCACGGATGGTGCCACCATAATAAAGTACACTTTCAATCGTTTTGGATAAAGTGGAACCGGTAGTAATAGAACCATTCAGGATCAGGATATTTTTACCGTTGATCATAGGCTGATAATTATCACGGAAAATAAGCTGTCCGGAATTACCGAATTCCGGTGTGATCACATAAATGGTCTGGTGGGCATTCAGGGAAAAGATACCGGCTCTGGTCAGTTCTTCTGAAAGGTAAGCACCGATTACTTCCAGTCCATCCATACAGATGATCGTGTCAATTGGTGTGGAAGCTTCATAATTGGAAGCGAGTTCATGAGCGATTCGCTGTGCTTCAGCAGTCCTTGATTTCATAGTCGTGAGATCAAGATAATGGGTGATATGAGACTGAGATGTTACGAAATGTCCGGGGATTACTTTCAGCTGGATATGGCTGTCGTTGTGGGCATAAACTTTTGTCATGTTTTCCTGATTCATAATAAAAACCTCCCTTGTAAAAGTAATGTCAGATGTTGTTATATTTTCAACTTTAATATATTGTATCATTGTGGGGATAAAAAATAAATAGTATTGTGCAAAATAAATAAAAAATATAATTTTTTTATAAAGATATGTTAAATTATTACCAAAAAAGTTATAAAAAAGACAAGCGATGTCCATAGTAAAAGACCATGCTGAGTACACTCAACATGGTCTTTTGCAGATCAGAATGTTACTGTAATTCAATTCCCCATATTTTACAGTCTCTTGTGCCGACAACCATATAGTTATCGTATACGGCAGGAGAAGCCTCAATTACACCATCACTGATAGAGAGGGTATTGTTAAGCTCTCCTGTTTTTCCATCGAGAAGCCGGACATCGCCGGTGCTGTTGCAGTAGAGAACCTTGCCTGTTCCATCTTCATTGTAGACGCATACCGGTGAAGACCATGCATAGGAAGAATTATCTTCCCAGACTTTGGAACCATCAGATTTCTTCAGGCAGACAAGGACACCGGAAGCGTTGTCAGAAGTCTTTGAAACGGTAACATATATGTAATCGGAAAGGTCATTTTTGCCGCAGGCGATTGTAGACTGCACACCGCCGGAAACTCCGTCATCCGTGTAGCACTGGTAATCTGTATGCCAGATGATCTCACCTGTTTCCGCATCAATCTTCCAGATCGGAATTGTTGCTGAATCGCTGCTTCGCCATCCGAGTCGGAAGGAAGTACTTACATACAGATACAGATGTCCGTTCTCAATCTCCAGGACAGGTGTGGAATTGGAATCGTCCAGGGTATCCTGTACCCACACAAGCTCCAGAGTGTTCAGATTCAGGCACATCAGATTTCCGCCATTATCTGCTATGAACAGGTATCCTTTGTAAACCGCTGCGCTGTCTTCCATACCGATCCAGAAGGATTCTGTGCTGGATCTGGTTCCATAATAATGCCACTTCACAATCCTGCCGGGATTAATTGAAAGAGCTCCGGTACTGCTGTCGTAGCTGGTGTTCAATTTTATCAGATACAGGATCCCATTTTCACCCGGGTAGATCAGAGTGTCTGTTTCTGCATCTACCAGAGCGGAACCGTCAAAGAAACTCAGGCTTCCGCGGAGAGAAAATTCATCGTTATCTCCGAAGGTATACATTACGCTGCAATCGATCAGATTGACAACAAATACTCTTGCGGTTCCTTCATCACTGTTGTATCCTGCACCGACATACATGATAGGATAACCTCTCGGATCCAGAGCACCGGCTCCCTTAAAGGTGTAGCCCAGATAAAGAGGATCGCGGGTTTTTTCCCCTGTTTTCAGATCAAGGAAATATACATTGCCATCCATACAGGCATAAATCACCTCAACCAGATCATCATCCGCTCTGGCTTTCTCTGTCATATTCATATGTGCTTTTACTTCTTTTGGCCATTTCATCATCAATGGCTGACCTGTCCAGCCGCTGCCTGTCCAGACAGCATCGCCGGACGCAAGAGAGCCTGTATCAACAGACCACAGACCATTTAATTTGTACTGTGTCATATTGGCATAGCCGCGGGCCGGGCTGTCACGGAAATTGTTTCCACGGAATGTAACGATTCCGTCCACATCTGTATAATCTTCTCCTACATTAAATTCAATATCTGAGTCTGCCTTATAATCGGAAATACTGGCGAGCTGACTTCCGTCAACCTCTATATCCGTGTAACTGATCAGGTTTTCAGGTTTGGTGGAATCTACACTGTGAGGCTGAAAGGAAATCTCTTTTGATACTTCCATTTCAACAACATTGTCTTCGCTTTTTGCCTCTTTTGATACCACTTCTTTTGTTTTTTTACTTTCAGCCTTTTTTCCTGAAAAAAGAACCCGGCTGCCTGAGAAAATAATTAAAAAGACTAATATCAGGATACCGCCAATCTTAACCTGAGGTTTTAGCCGGAAACGTTTCCGACGGTGCCGGCTGCGTAATCTGGCAGCAGCTGAAGAATGCGTACCAGTAGTTTGCTGTCGGTGTGCCTGTGCGGTTTTGCGGGTCTCTGGTCGGGCTGATTTCGAAACCACTTTTCTTCCGGAAGTGGAACCGGATACCGTTTTTCCATTGTACCTGCTCTTCCGGATCTGTGTACTTTTTCTTCGTTCCATAGTTTCCTCCTTAAAAATTGCCATGTATTGACGAATCTGTTTTTATTATACAACAATATTTGGGGGAATCAAATACTCTGAGATAAGTATTTGGTTTTAAATATCGTTTCCCTCCCGGGGAATCTTATCATTTCACGATTGATCAAACAGATGAAAGAAATGAAAAGGATGTCCGTATAAAACAGGCTTATCTTTCATAACAAGATAAGAAATGTTCAAGGCAAGATTATTAATCGACCAGACCCCGCTTTTTGAGTAGTATGTAATCAAGAAATATTTCTGGAGAACAAACAAAAAATTCAATGGAAAAAAGGAGATTACTATTATGAGCTTAAACAAAATGAGAGACATTCTGAACGAGAACAAACCATCCGTAAATACAAGAATCTGGAGCACATGGCCGACAGTTGTAGAGGCAGCTGCATCAACAGGAAACTTTGATTACTTTGAATTCCTTGCAGAGTATGCACCATTCTCCTTCCAGGATCTTGAGAACTTTGTAAGAGCATGCGAGCTTCACGGAGCAGGCTCCATGATCAAGGTCGACTTCCAGAACAGAGCATATGTGGCACAGAAAGCTGCAGCAGTAGGATTCCAGGCAATCCTTTTCACAGATCATGAGACACCGGATCAGGTAAGAGAAACATTAAAACTGATCACACCAAAGACACCGGAATATGACGGAAAATTCGGATATCCAAATGCAAGATGGATCGGCTATCATCCGGAATTAAAACAGATGGATTACGCAGCAATGAACGGAAGCCTTGTAAAAGCTTTCATGATCGAGAAGAAAGAAGCAATGGATAACATCGAAGAGATCTGCTCTATCCCGGGTGTGGATATGGTACAGTTCGGACCTTCCGATTACTGCATGAGCCGCGGATGGAACTGCGCAGACCATAAAGAAGATATCAAAGAAGCACACGAAAAAATGATCAAAGTAGCTCTGGAGCATGGCGTACAGCCAAGAGTTGAGATCGCTACTCTTGAAGAAGCTGAATACTACAAAAACCTCGGCGTAAAACATTTCTGCATCCTGGATCAGATGGACATCCTTATGGCAGCATGGAACGGAACCTGTGGTGATGTTAAGAAAATGGCAGACAGCATCAGATAATTTTTGCGGAGGCAGGATATGAAAATTGTTGTATTAGACGGATATACAGAGAATCCGGGCGATTTAAGCTGGGCTCCTCTGGAAAAATACGGTGAACTTACGGTATACGACAGAACATCCTATATGGATTCTCCTCTGATCGCAGAAAGAATCGGGGATGCAGAGATCGTTATCATCAATAAGACACCGATCACAAAAGAAACGATTGATAAATGCCCGAACATCAAACTTATTGCAGTTCTGGCGACAGGATATAACGTAGTTGATTACAACTATGCAAAAGAAAAAGGAATCCCGGTTGCAAACGTACCGACTTACGGAACACAGATCGTTGGTCAGTATGCAGTAGGACTTCTGATGGAAATCTGCTCTCATTACGGACACCATGCACAGACAGTTGCAGAAGGTAAATGGGAAAATAATGAAGACTGGTGCTACTGGGACTATCCGATGATCGAACTCTATGGAAAAACAGCCGGAATCATCGGTCTTGGAAGAATCGGACAGGCAACTGCAAAGATCTTAAATTCCATGGATATGAAAGTAATCGCTTACGATGCATATGAAAGTGAAGCAGGAAAGAAACTTGCTGAGTATGTAGATCTGGATACACTTTTCGCACAGTCAGATGTGATCTTCCTTCACTGCCCGCTTTTCCCGGAAACAGAAGGAATCATCAATAAAGAAAACATCGCAAAGATGAAAGATGGCGTCATCCTCATCAACAACAGCCGTGGCCAGCTTGTCGCAGAACAGGATCTGGCAGACGCATTGAACAGCGGAAAAGTTTATGCAGCAGGACTGGATGTAGTTTCCACAGAACCGATCAAAGGAGATAATCCTTTACTCAAAGCAAAGAACTGCTTCATCACACCGCATATTTCCTGGGCAGCACAGGCATCCAGACAGAGAATCATGGATATCACGGCAGACAACCTGAAAGCATTCATTGAAGGAAATCCTGTGAATATTGTAAACAAGTAAGTAAGAAATGAAAGGGGTAATCATGATGGAACTCTTAATTGGACTTGATATAGGAACAACTGCTCTGAAGGTGGCATGCTTCGATAAGAAAGGCACACTTCTGGCAGTATCCACACAGGAGTATGATCTGATTACTCCGCAGACAAATTATGTAGAAGAAGAACCTGAGGTATACTGGAAGGCTTTTCTGGACGGAATCACAGATCTGAAAAGCCAGTATCCCATCAGTAAGACTGATAAGATCGCGCTGGCGATGTCAGCACAGGGAGAAACGCTCTTATTCCTGGACAAAGCCGGCAAATCCCTGAGAAATGCCATCGTATGGATGGATAACAGGGCAGAAGAAGAAGCCAGGGAACTGGAAGGCAAATTCGGAAATGACATCTGCTACAAGGTGACAGGACAGGTAAGCTTCGAACCCTGCTGGCCCGCCTCCAAAATCCTATGGGTAAAAAAACACGAACCACAAATTTTCCAAAAAACAGATAAATTCCTCTTGATCGAAGATTACTTCATCTACAGACTCACAGGAAAATTTGCCACAGAACCTTCCCTGGTCTGCTCTTCTACTTATTGGGATATCATCAACAGAAAATACTGGCAGGAAATGCTGGATTACCTGGGAATCCGGGAAGAACAGCTTGCCCCGGTAGTGGAATCCGGAAATGTAATAGGTAAAATCCTGCCGGAAGTAACAGAAGAACTGGGACTTGGAGAAGATATTACTATCTGCACAGGTGCACTGGATCAGGCAGCCGGAGCTATCGGTGCGGGAAATATCCGTGAGGGAATGTTCTCCGAAACAATCGGTGCAGCCCTTGCGGTGTGTGTACCTGTATCCAGACCGGTATTTGACCCTGCCGGAAAAATGCCATTATTCTGTTTCCCTCTGGAAGGAATGTACATGATCCATACCTTTACAAACGGAGGAATGACCCAGAGATGGTTCAGGGATAAATTCTGCAATGTAGAAATGATGGCAGAAGAACTGGGATGTGGAAATGCGTATGACATGATCAGCAAACAGGTGGAAAAAGTACCTGCCGGCTGTGACGGTCTGGTAATGCTGCCACATTTATCCGGCTCTATGGCACCGGACAGCAATGCAAAAGCGAAAGGTGTTTACTTCGGCTTCACCTTACAGCATACAAAAGCACACTTCATGAGAGCAATTTACGAATCTCTCGGATACATATTAAAAAGAAATATTGATTCCCTTGCAGATATGGGGATTTATGTAAAAGAAATCCGTTCCTTAGGGGGCGGTTCCAAGAGTAAAATCTGGAATCAGATCAAGGCAGACATCAATCAGGTGACTCTGGAAACCGTAAAATCTGTAGAAGCGGCTTCTCTGGGAGCTGCGATCCTGGCAGGAAAAGCAACCGGAATTTTTGACAGTATCGAAAATGCGGTTGACAGCATGGTAGAAGTGAAAGACCGTACAGAACCCTGCCCGGAAAATAAAGAAGTATATGAAGCTGGTTATCAAATGTATCAGAAATTATTTAAGGACCTTACCGAATGCTTTGAATTAACCAGATAAAAATTGTAACTTATAAATCGTCACCCTTAAAATTAGCCAGTGTACCGACAGGTCAATCCCTGAAACAATCCTGCCGGTACACTAAATACAGGGAATGTTATATTCCGAAGCAATACAAAAAAACGAAGATAAGGAGAAAAAATGATGTTAGAGAAGATTATTATCATGCTTACACATAATGATAAAACAGTACCGGATGCAATTGAAATTTTCGATGAAAACAAAGACCTTCCGATCCAGTACTGGGGATTTAAAGATGTTGGAATGGAACCTGAAAAAATGAAAGTTCTCTGCAACAAGATGCATGAAGCAGGAAAGACTGCTTTTCTTGAAGTTGTATCTTATTCAGAAGAAGAGTGCATGCGTGGTGCCAAACTCGCAGTAGACTGTGGTTTCGATTACCTTCTTGGAACTCTTTACTATGACAGTGTTGCTGCATACATCAAAGAGCATGGCCTGAAATACTGCCCATTTGCAGGAAAAGTTTCCCAGAGTCCAAGTATTCTTGAAGGAACAGTAGAAGAAATGCTTGCTCAGGAAGCTAAATTTGCAGAAAACGGTGTGTATGGAACAGACCTTCTTGGATACCGTTATGTAGACGGTGACCCAAACGTTCTGGCAGCAGAATACATCAAAAATGCAAAACGCCCGGTATGCCTCGCAGGAAGCATCGGATCAGAAGAACGTATGAAACTTGTAAAAGAAATGAATCCGTGGACATTTACAATGGGAAGTGCTTTATTTACAAAGAACTTCGTAAAAGACGGATCATTCCGCGACAATCTGAAATATGTTGTTGATTTCCTTAAAACACTCTAATTATTAAGTGGAGATATAGGAAGTCGATTTTGTAGAACAACACTGTCAGGCAGATGATCCTGTCTGCCTGATATGGAAATTTTTTCTGTAAAATATTGCAGGTAAAGGAGGACCGTACAGATGAAAGTGATCAGACAATGTGAAGCAAATGTAGAGCTGGACGGACCGGAGGTTGTCAGAACATATCTGGAAACCGGCAAGATTACTTTTGGCTCTTCTACATTACTTCCGGGACGAACCGGAGGAATTGATCCGGGACACCCGCAATCTCACGAAGTCTTTTTTGTGAGCCGTGGACATGTGATCATGCGTAACACAAATACTATGAAATGTTTCGAGCTGAATGAGGGTGACATTATCCTTGTAGAGGAAGGCGAACCTCATGAGCTTACAAATATTGGAATGGAGCCGGCAGTTATTACATGGAGCTGTGCACCGAGCCATATAAAATAAAAACCGGAGATATGCTGGTCTTATAAAAGATAAAACGTGATATGCACTGCGAAAAAGGCAGTGGAAAAGGAGGAATATATGAATCAGCCAAGAGTTGGACTTGTAGGAGTAACCTGCAAATATGAAAGCGGCGGACAGCGTGCGGAAGAACTGCTGTCAGGAATTAAAGGTGCGTTGGAAAAGAAAAATCTGGATGTAGTATGTGCAGAAAAGGTAGCATGGGATTCTGCAGATGCCATTGATGTATGTAAACAGTTTAAAAAAGAAAATCTGGATGCACTGGTAATTGTGGAAGTAACCTGGACTCTGGATTCCATGCAGTATCTTTTTATTAATGAACTCAATCTCCCTACTGTATTCTGGGCAGTTCCATATACAGAGACATTCTCTATCGGATTTGTACAGCATTTCGGTTCTATCCTGAAAGCGCAGGGATATGAATACGACTATGTATATGGTCTTCCGGAAGATGAATCACTGTCTGAAAAGGTTAAAACAGTTGCAGAGGCAGGACAGATCATCAAAGCAGTGAAAGGAATGCGTCTTGCACTTGTAGGACCGCGTCAGACCTGGCGTGTGGCAGGCTCTCAGGATATGTCTTCAGAAGAGTGGGAGTTTTCACGCAAGTTTGGTGTAACTCTTGTTCATGTAGAGATGAGCGAGATTACAGAAATTTCTGATGCTATCAGCGATAAGGAAGCGGAAGAGAAACTGTCCTGTCTGGAAAAAAGAACAGGCAAAGTTCTAGCAGACAAAGAGACTATGCTTCATATGGCTAAAACATATATGGCAACAAAAGAAATCATCAAGAAATATTCTCTGGATGCACTTGCAGCAGAATGTTATCCGATGTATAGTGGTCTCATGAACATCACTTCTTCCTGGCTTGCAGATGAAGGGGTGATCGTAGATACAGAAGGTGATATCGGTCATACCATGGTTATGTATATGCTGAACATGGCTGCAAAAGGCGGCGCATGTGCACTGGGCGAAGTGGGAAGCATGGATGATGTAAACAATATCCTTGCACTGGCTCACGAAGGAAGCACAGCACATTCTCTTGCTGCATCTCTTGATCAGGTACAGATCTCTCCAAGCGGTGATAAGGGCTGCTTCGTAGGTCTGCCTCTGAAACCTATGTCAGATGTGACTGTATCCAGCATTGTAGGAAGCAAAGGACAGTATAAACTTCTGGTAGAGAAAGCAGATACGGTAGAAGCAACTCATGAAGAATGGGTAGAAGGCGGAGAGAAACTTCTGGTTAAGCTTCATGTTGCAAAGAAAGCAAGCTCTGTGGTAAATGAGCTGATGGAAAAAGGAATGGATCACCATCTCCTTGTAAAAGAAGGTGATCATACAGCAGTTATGAGTGCAGTGTGCAAATATCTGGGAATTGAGAAAGTCACTCTGTAAGCCTTTAAACCAATCTTTTGAATATTAATTTGTACTATACTTATTCAACGTGGAAGAGGATAGTGGCAGTGAAAACTGTCTGCTGTTCTCTTTTCATTTCATAGTCATAGCAACAGTGGCAGTCTGAACGGATACCTGGAACTGAAGCAGCGGAACTTGTCTGACTTGGTTAAAATGACAAGATATGAAATGTTGAAATCAAGATAAATAATAGAAATGAAAACAGAACCGACGTATAATAAGCCTATCAAAAAACAGAACCGGTTCGAGAAAAGAAAAGTAAAGGAGAAGATGAACAATGATGAAAATTTTAGTTTCTGAGTGGGTGCCTGAAGAGTGCCTGAAACCATATGAGGGTGAGTTTGAATTTACAGTACCAAGCCGTGAAAAACATGCTTTTACTTATGATGAAGCATATGATATGATCGAAGACTATGATGGATATTTCATTCTGGATAATGATGGGGATAAAAAGATCATTGATAAGGCGAAGAATCTTAAAGTAATTGCAAACTTTGGTGTAGGCTATAACAACATTGACTGGAAATATGCAACAGAGGTTGGCCTTCCGGTAGTAAATACACCTACAACTGTAACTGAGTCTACAGCAGAGCATGCAACAGCACTGATCATCGCAACAATGAGAGGTGTGGCAAGATATGACAGAGAGATCAGAAGAGGTGAATGGAACTCTCCGAACTTCTCTGATATCGACTGCGAAGTATATGGCAGAACTCTTGGAATCATGGGATTCGGACGTATCGGAAAAAGAGTTTGCCGTAAAGCCCAGGGACTTGGAATGAATGTTATTTATTATGATAAATTCCGTGCACCGAAGGAAGTAGAAGAAGAATTTGGTGTTACTTATATGGATTTTGATGAGGTTGTTAAGAACAGCGACTGCATCACTTTACATATGCCTTATATCCCGGAAAATCATCACATTTTCAATGCTGAAACATTCAAGATGATGAAAAAAGGTGCATATCTGGTCAATGCAGCAAGAGGACCGATCGTAGACGAGAAAGCACTGGCAGAAGCACTGAAAAATAATGAAATCAAAGGAGCAGGTCTGGACGTATTCGAGGATGAGCCAAATGTAAGTCCGGAGTTACTGAAGCTTGAGAATGTAACACTTACTCCTCATATTGCAAGCTGTACACTGAAAGCCCGCATGGATATGTGTGCAGAAGCATTAAGCGGAATCACGGGTGTTTTAAAAGGTGAAAAACCATACAATGTTGTAAATCCTGAAACTCTGAAATAAAGCACATAAAATAAAAAATTCCCATAATATGCTGACTCGCAAAACAAGACATATTATGGGAATTGTATTAGATACCCGGTGATTGTAACATAAGATAAAGATAAGCACAATGGGTATCTGCAAAAATAAAAAAGAACAGGAGGACTGTAATATGTTAACAGGACCTTTGTTGATCGTTGTATTCGTGATATCCATTGTTTTTTTGCTGGTCACGATCATAAAATTTAATATGAATGCATTTGTATCATTACTGCTGACCTCTGTTCTGACAGCCTTGCTGGTACGAATGCCTGTAGAAGACATCAGCAGTACGATTACTTCAGGATTTTCAAGTACGGTAGGTGGTATCGGAATTGTTACCGGACTTGGTGTAATGCTGGGAATGTTTCTTTTTGAATCAGG
>CAVCYJ010000075.1:0-9426 GCA_963605995.1 Holdemanella biformis
CTTTCCCGGAAGAGAGTATTCTTTTAACCTATATCAGCTATAATCTGACAGAAAAATTATTCCATTTCTCTTACAATCTTACGAACCGGAAGAACAAATGTCGGAGATACGGACAGTTCGTCAATACCCATCTGTACGAAACGCTCTGTCATAGTTGTATCTGCACCAAGCTCACCGCAGATACCTGCCCAGATGCCTTCTTTGTGAGCATTATCGATCACCATCTGGATCATACGGAGCACTGCTTCGTGATGAGAATCATAGATGTTGTCCAGTTTTGCATTCTGACGGTCAATTGCCAGTGTATACTGTGTCAGATCGTTTGTACCAATGCTGAAGAAATCAACCTCTTTTGCAAGAAGGTCGCTGATCATAACTGCTGCCGGTGTCTCGATCATCACACCCTGCTCTACGTCATCCTTAAATGGTACACCCTGCTCCGTCAGTTCTTTCTTAACTTCTGCAACGATCGCTTTGATCTGTTTTACCTCTGTTACGGAAATGATCATCGGGTACATAATGGAAATATTTCCATACATACTTGCCCTGAAAAGCGCACGAAGCTGTGTCTTAAATACTTCCGGTCTGTCCAGGCAGATACGGATCGCACGATAACCCATTGCCGGGTTCTCTTCATGTGCCATGTCAAAGTAATCAATCTGTTTGTCCGCACCTATATCCAGTGTACGGATGATCACTTTCTTTCCTGCCATGTTCTGTGCTACCGCTTTATAAATCTGGAACTGCTCTTCCTCTGTCGGATAGTTGTCTTTCTCCAGATAAATAAATTCACTTCTGAAAAGTCCGATACCTTCTGCATCATTTGCCAGCACACTTGCCACGTCTCCTGTGCTTCCGATATTTGCATAAAGGTGGATCTTGTGTCCGCTCTTTGTCTCGGTTGTCTTGCCTTTTAATTCCCTGAGCATTGCTCTCTGACGTAACTCTTCATCTTTCTGAGCCTGATACTTCTTCAGAGTATCTGCATCCGGGTCTACGATAAGAGAACCGCTTTTGCCGTCTACGACTGCCATCTTTCCGTCCATGCTCTCATCATACTCGATATTGATCAGAGCCGGGATATTCATAGTTCTGGCAAGGATTGCAGTATGGGAATTGGAAGAACCTTTTCTTGTAACAAATGCAAGAACCTTGCTCTTGTCCATCTGTACCGTCTCGCTCGGAGCCAGATCCTCAGCAACAATGACAGATGGCTCTGCGGCATCCATATCTCCATCGTCATGTCCGGACAATACACGGACCAGACGGTCTGAAATATCTTTCACGTCTGCTGCTCTTGCTTTCATGTAGTCATCGTCCATCTGCGCAAACATATCTGCGAAATTATCACCAGTTGTTGCCACTGCATACTCTGCATTTACATTCTCTGTACGGATAATATTGTCAATAGAATCCAGATAGTCCTCATCATCCAGCATCATCTGATGTACTTCAAAAATAGCCGCACCTGACTCTCCTACCTCCTGAAGAGCCTTGTCATACAGCTTCTGAAGCTGTGCTACTGCTTTGTCTTTTGCCTCCTGTACGCGTGCGATCTCTGCTTCCGGATCTTCTACTTTTGTACGTTTCACGCTTGTATCTGCTTTCTGCAGAATGGAAATCTTGCCGATTGCGATTCCGGAAAATACGGACTTACCTTCTAATACTCTCATTACTCCAACTCTCCTTGATTAAAGATTATGGTGTAACTGCTCAGTACCTCCACAGTTACAAATAATTTTTTAAAAGTTTCTCATCACTTATTTTTGAGATACTCCATTATAACACAGCCCTGCTAAGAACTTCCATATTTTTTTACCTTTTGCATAAAATTTAAGCATTTTTTTGACGTATTTACAAAATCAACTCTTTTTTCTGTTCAGATTCCACATTATTTTTTTCGTCAAACGGATATTCGCAATCCTCTCCGCTTCATTCAGTAAAAGCGGCACAGCATACCTTATTCTGTAAAAAATGGAATCAATTTACAGGAAAATCCTCCTGCAATTGATTCCATTTATACTTTTTACTTATCTGTTATTCACTTCTCAGTGCATCGATCGGATTCAGATTGGCAGCTTTCACAGACGGAAGCAGTCCAAATACGACTCCGATCACTGTAGAAAACAGCACTGCAATTACGATCGACGGTATGCTGATCGCAGTAGGGGAACCTGTTACTTTTCCTACCACTTTCGACAGGCCGATACCGGTCACGACTCCAATGATTCCTCCGATACTCGTAAGTACGGAAGCTTCTGTCAGGAACTGTCCGAGGATCGTCTTTTTGCGGGCTCCGATAGCTTTCTTCAGACCAATCTCTTTGGTACGCTCCGTAACAGAAACCAGCATGATGTTCATAACCCCGATACCCCCTACAAGCAGAGAAATACTTGCGATCCAGATCAGCTGGTTATTGGTACTCTCGCTGAGCTTCTGCATATTCTTAACCTGCTTCATGATATCCTCGGCCTGATATTTCATAGTTGATTTGATATTAGTTAATGATGCAATAGAATCATTTAAGGCATCTGCAACTGAATTTCCGACCGAACTCATGGTGTCTGTACTGTCAGCTTTTACGATCACATTCTGCGGTACATCAAATTTAAACGAAATCGGCCAGCAGGTATCAGGGATCATAATACTTCCGACGATTGACTGATAATAAGTATTATAATCATCAATACTGTTGATCGTCGGCTGATAATTCTCATCCTGACGGATCACTCCCACGATCGTATATGGCTCCTGATTAATCTCCACCGTCTGTCCTACCGGGTTCTGGGATGGAAACAGATTCTGGGCTGCATTATCATCGATCAGGGCAACTTTATTATAATTCTTGTAATCATCATTTACAAATCCCCGCCCTGACTGGAGTACATATCCGCAGGTTGCCAGATAGTTCACATCTATTCCATAGACACTTCCGCCATCCAGACTGTTATTGTTGTTATAAATCGTAGCACTTGAGCTGTTATAATAAAAAGTTGCGTTCTCTACATGATCCAGGTCTCTTATCTCCTCTTTGACAGCGTCCGTAAGAACCGGTGCGTTTGAGGAAGAGCCGTACTCCGAATCGTACTGATTATCTCCGTCATACAGGTATACATTTACTGTATTGGTTCCGGCTCCGATCAGATCTTCCTTGATCTGTTCACTGGTTCCTTTTATCGTAGAAACGATCGCAATGATCGATGCGATACCAATGATAATACCCAGCATGGTCAGGAAGGACCGCATCATATGTGACCATATTCCCTGAAAAGCCAGGCGTATATTTTCAAGCATAAAAATTCTCCTTCCTGTTATTAATATCCATACATGACATCCAGTGTAACCTCTTCCGTCTTTGCACCCTCTTTTACATTTTTTCCATAAGGGAACGCGATCAGGTCATCTTCACTGAGTCCGTCCTTGACGATCACACTGTATCCGCTGTCAACTGTAGCTCCTACGGAAATCACCTGTTTCTTCAGAACTCCGTTATCATCTTTATATACATAACTCTGGTTACTGTCAGTTCTGACAAAAGCTTTCTGGATAACCATGCTTCCTTCGGAAGCTGAAGCCTCATAATTAATGGTAACCCAGTCCTGATCCTCTAACTGAAGTGTCTTGTCCGTCACTACTGCTGTGAATGCATAGTAAGAAACATTCGGATTACTGTTTCCGTAAAAACTGCTTCCACTTACCGGATATTCCGAAACATCCATAACCTCTGCTTCAAAAGAGCCACTGGTATAGCTTGTACAGTTCAGTATCGTTCCCTCCTGGATATCATCGAGCATCAGCTCACTGACAGATCCTACGACATAAAAACCATCACTGCTCTTTACCTTTATCAGTGCCTTTCCGTCTGTTGTCTCTCCACTGCCTGTATCCCCCACATAAGTGACAGTACCGTCCAGCTTACTGCTTATCAGCTTCTTGCCTGCCTTCTTTTCCAACTGCGCGATCTTGATATCACTCTCCTGAAGGTCAAGCTTCAGACTTGAAATCTTACTTTTCTGATATTTGATCGCATCTGCTCTGGAAACCGGAGTTCCGGTTGGCTCTGTATCATCTCCCGATGTATCATCATCGCTGTTGTCATCCGGATTCTCATCATATTTCGATGCATCCTCCAGTGTAAATTCTACCTCGGCAAATTCATAAACCGGTTTCTCCAGCAGACTTCCATTTACCAGATAATATCCTGTACAGGATGACTTCAGGTTATCATAATCCTCAATTGTATCGTTCTGATGAAACTCCAGACGATACCAGTAACCGCCCTGATGGACAATTTTTGTTCCGTCACTGCTGTATCCTGCAAGTTTATTAAAGAAGGCACCCGTCACTGTTACTTTCTCTTTTGCACTGCTGCACAGATATACATACGGATCATCTTCTGTACCGCTGCCTGTAAACGGAATAGAATCCGCATCAAGCTTCTGGTAAAATGGTTCATCACCATCAGTGATATTCGTATCTCCCTTCTGGTAATAAGGATCAAAATAGGTCGTACGATCATCCAGAGTCGGTGTTGGTGTCGGAGAAAGTTCCGGTGTATCATCCTTTCCCGGAGTGAAATCATTATTCTTTCCGTCACTGAAGTCATTCGCAGATGGATCTGTATATGTCGGACTCTCATCAACTGCTGTCGAAGTATCCTCTGTTGAAGTATCCGCTTCCTGATTGTTTTCGGCTGCGGTGCCTTCATTATCATTCGACGCTGCTGCGCCTGATGCATTTCCATCTGTAAAAGCAGAAAGTAAAAACGGATGAATTGCCGCAGCCAGATAATTTCCGGATAAATCTGCTGCTGATGACAGGGTATCATCCTGCGTCATGTCGTCATCTGAATCCGTGCTGCTGTCTGTCGAAGAACTCAGATCATCAGCATCTGTACCTGCATCCGTTTCCTCCACAGGTCCGCCATTTTCCAGACTGGTCAGTCTGTTCACTGCCTTATTCAGATCCTGTTCCAGCTTCTGCCTTTTCAGTTTTGCTATATTCAGTTCCATTTCTACCAGAGTGGTATCAAAAGAGACAAGAGAATCTCCTTTCTTTACAGAATCTCCCTTGGTGACATAAATCTGATCAATGATCAGGTCTTTGTCACCGTTCACTGTCTGCGTTGCACTGGAAGTCACTGTACCGTCAATAGTTGTAGACGGTGTATAATATTCCTGCAGTAACCCGCTTACCGGTGTGACCTGTACAGTCTTCTGGCTCTTCTTTTTCAATTGCATAAGACCTGCGGTAATTCCGCTTCCGGCAATCACCACGATCAGTACACCTGCAATAATTTTCTTTGCTTTACCCATAGAGATCACCTCTTTTCCTGAAGGATACCATCTTTGATCGTAACCACCCTCTTTGCATGAGCTGCGATATCCGCATCATGTGTGATCATCAGCACAGATACCCCTTCATCGTTCAGGCGCTGAAAAAGTTCCATAACCTGTGCACCGGATTTACTGTCAAGGGCACCTGTCGGTTCGTCTGCAAGCAAAAGCTTCGGATTATTCACAATAGCCCTTGCAATAGCAACTCTCTGCATCTGACCGCCGGATAACTGATTCGGTTTGAAATCGACCCTGTCTGCCAGCCCTACCCTGTCAAGTGCTTTCAGTGCCCTCGCTCTTCTCTCTTTCTTTGGTACTCTTGCATAATTCAGCGGCATCTCTACATTGGCTACTGCACTCTGTTTCGGCAGCAGATGGAAACTTTGAAAAACAAATCCTATCTTATTCAGACGCAGGTCTGACATTGCATTCTCCGAGCAGGCCTTAATGTCAACTCCGTCCAGAAAGAACGTTCCCTCTGTCTGTTTGTCCAGACATCCGATAATATTCATCAGCGTAGTTTTTCCCGAGCCGGAGGGACCCATGATGGCTACATACTCGCCCTCCTCCATAGAAAAGTTTACATCCTTCAATACCGGAACTTTCAATTTGCCCTGCTGATATTCCTTGTATATGCCTTTTAATTCCAGTATCATTCGATTCCCTCCACATCCTCATCTGCGCTCATACCCGGTGCTTCATCGATCGGTACAAGTTCTTCATTCGGATCAAGTGTGTCATCCGTGCTGTCATCCGTCGTCTCATCTGCAGAATCGTCACCTGAATCTGTCTCCATATCTACAGCATCCATCTGAGAATCATCTGCAGCGTCATAATCTGCATCCATGTCCGTAATACCATCCGCACCGCTGCTCATTGTCTGTGCAAGATCACCAACCTGAGTCTTTTCCCCTTCTTCAAGAGCATCCGTTGGAAATGCAATGGCATCTTTTTTTGTAAGTCCGTCAACGATCTCATATTCACCAAGATCGTCATCATGCCTGCCGAGAGTCACGTATCGCTTTTCCAGTCGGTTCTTATCATTGGCAGCCCACACATATGGTTCGTTTGTATCCGTATCCAGAATATAATAATCGCTGAGCCACAGACCGTCTTTCTGCTCATCCTGTCCGATATCACGCTCTATGTATACGTGCTGTCCGAGCATCAGATCTTCGGAAGATTCCAGTTCAACATAAAATGGATAGGATGTAGAAGTTGTCTGATCATCAGAGCTTGTACTGGACATTCCAAAATACATATCACTGCTGTCATCATCTGAAGTTCCATTATTTACATCAATAGATCCCATCGTTCCTTTCCATGTCTTGCTGCTGTCTACCCTGGAACGGATGATCACCGCTTCACCGGGCACAATGGAATCTCTGTTCTGTTCATTTACTTTTCCTTTAACCCTGTAAGCTCCTGTGCTGAGGATCGTGATAAACGCAGAACTGTCCGTACTGCTGTCGGAGGACACACTGTCCATTGAACTGCTGTCATCAACTGAATCTCCATCGTCACTCGTCATCTTGGATGTATCAATCTTCTGGATCACACCATCGATTTCGCTTCGTACTTCTGTATTCTGGGTAGCACTCTGGAGCTTGTCGATTTCTGACTGTTTGCTCTTCTGATTATATTCATTCTTCTTGAGATTCATTTTATTGGTTTCAATCTCAATCGTATAAGATAGCTGATCATCGGCTTTTGCCTTTTTCTTTTCTTCCTCCAGCTTGGATATCTGCTCTGTCAGGCTGATCTGCTCATTCTTTAATCTGTCCAGATCCAGCTGTGCCTGCTTAAGATCATCTTCTATGCTGCTGAGATCATATTCAAAAAGAAGCTGTCCGGCTTTTACCTCTTCCCCGGTCTTTACCTGTACTTCTTTTACTTTACGCCCACTTTCTATTTTGACATTGACAGTTTCCTGTGGTTCCACCACTCCTGAAAACCTGTTTGTTGCCGCAGTTTCAGTTCCCGTGATCACGCTGACCTTCGATACATATACGACCGAATCATCAGATCCACTCTGACCGCTTCCGTTAAAGTGGTACCAGACTCCACTGCCTATACCACCTGCAGCGATCAGGATTCCCAGAACAATAAAGATACGTTTCTTCATAGTTGCCTCCTTGATGTTATCGCATCACTGTATTGTACAGCTTTCTGACGCTCATTATATACTATTTCATCCTAATTTCCAAATTATCCACTTTCCCATCATATCAGATTCCGATTCAAAATGAAAGCTCCGATATAAGGCGACAGCATAATTCACAATTTTTTCATTTTTTTCACTCGAAAAATGTTCGTTTTTTCATATTTTTGACAGTCATCTCAAAATCTGGTAAAATGAAGCAGAGTATAACTGTATCAGCACCAGACAGTTACGAAAGAATTATATTCGAAAGGAAAAATATATATGAAGATAATCCGACGCCTGATTCCTTTGCTCTGTGTATTACTTGTTTTATTAATTGTATTTTTTGTCAACAGCTGCTCGCGCAAGGATAAATCAAGCGTGAAAAATGTTGTCAGAAATGAACTTGACCAGTTAAAAAATCTGGATTCCAAAACAACCCAGAAATACATATCCTATAAAGAGTTATTTCCCGATGCCACAGAAAACACAGATTTATCAGATGAAATCAATGAGGTTTGTTCTCTTTTTTTCAGAAAATTTGATTACAAAATTCTGGATATCAATATTGATGAAGCAAACAACTCCGCTACTGCTTCTGTTAAACTCACTACCATTGACGCAAAATCTCTTGCCGCTGATTTTGCAACCGAACTGCTGAGAACCAGGATTACCGAAGCAGCTCAGCCCCAGGCTGGAACTGCCAAGGATTCTTCGAAATCTCTTGAATCCCATTATCTGATTCTTAATCAACTCTTAACTGATAACGACTATGATTCAGTTGAAACAACGTGTCTGATACAGCTCGTTAACACAGGCAGCAGGAAAAATAAAAAATGGGAAATCCAACGTACTGATTCTCTGGAGGATGAACTTGTGGGCGGTCTCATTGCCGATCTGGCCGATCCTGATATCCTTTCACCCGAGGGTACTCTGACAGTTTATCTTGATACGCTGAAGAAACTGGAACTGAAAGATATGATTTCCTATCTGGGTGTTGTAAATATCATGAATACAGATGACTCTGTCAAAAACTCCATCGCATCCGCTCTGGCTGAACAGGTACATAAAAACTTTAATTACGTCATCAAGTCCAGCAGCGAAAATGGATATAATGCAACTGTTACATGTGAGATTACAACTTTTGACAGTGATTCCATTCTGACTGATTACCAGTCAAAACTCGACAAATATCTCGATTCTGCTGATGCTGTCGTAGATGGTTCCGAAAAGCGTTATGAAAAATCTCTGGAATTTCTTCTCGAAAGCATAAATAATAATACTTCCACTACTGTCAATGATGTAAATTTCGTTCTCATCAATGACGGAGCCTCCTGGAAACTACAGGATGAGGGAAACACTCTGGGAGCAGCAATCTTTGGTAACCTGACAGATTCTCCACTTGATGATTCAGATAGCCAGGATGACACACAGGATTCTGACGGAGCTGATGATACCTCAGGCAGCAGTTCTGATAAAACTGATTCAGGAAACAATGATTCAGGCAGCAGTTCTGATGAATCTCACAGGGATTCTATTAATCTGGTATAATGATGAAAAAAGACCTTTCTGCATTATCAGGCAAAAATGGTCTTTTTTTATATCATCTTATATTCCCGCTATTATTTTGATAAACAGCAAAGCCAAAACGATCAGGATAATCGGTCTGACGATCCTTTCTCCATTCTTCATCACCATCCCAGCACCCACGTAATGACCTGCAATAGAAAAAACAGAGGCTACAAGACCCAGAAGCACTATGATCTTTCCACTGAAAAGAAAGACAGCCACCGCCATTATATTGGAAGAAAGATTCGCAAGTTTCACGGTTCCGGAAGCCTTTGCTACAGGCATTTTCGCAACACCTGTATACAGGATAAGAAGAAACGTACCCGTTCCGGGTCCATAGAAGCCATCATAACATCCAACTATCAGAGAACAGACCGC
>CAVCYJ010000075.1:9703-12639 GCA_963605995.1 Holdemanella biformis
GCAATCGCATTATGCATCGGAACCCCTGCAAATAAATATGCAGGCAGGGAGATCAGACCTCCCCCACCTGCAATAGAATCAACAAATCCTGCAAGAAATACTAACGGGCATACAATGAAAAATGTCTGAATTGTAAGCTCCATATTTATTCAGTTACTTCCTCCGGTCTTACTTCCAGCTCCAGTTCTTTTAACTGCTCTTCGCTTACACGGCTTGGAGACTGAGTCATCAGACAGGAGGCATCTTTAACCTTCGGGAATGCGATCACGTCACGGATACTGTCAACTTTGGCCATAAGCATTACAAGACGGTCAAGTCCGTATGCCAGTCCTGCGTGAGGCGGAACTCCGTATTTGAATGCATCCAGAAGGAATCCGAACTGCTCATGAGCAGCTTCTTTTGTAAATCCGAGTGCTTCAAACATTCTTTCCTGAATATCATTCTGATGGATCCTGACACTTCCGCCACCGATTTCATTACCATTTAATACGATATCATATGCTTTTGCACGAACCTTGCCCGGATCTGTATCCAGAAGCGGAAGATCCTCTTCCATAAGCATTGTAAACGGATGATGCATTGCTGTGAAACGGTTTTCTTCTTCACTCCACTCAAGAAGCGGGAACTCTGTTACCCATACGAAACGATATTCGTTCTTGTCAAGCAGATCCATCTGTTTTGCAAGTTCCAGACGAAGCGCACCAAGCACATCATAAACCAGTTTCTTCTTGTCTGCCGCAAACAGAAGCAGATCTCCTGCCTTACCATCCATAGCAGCTACCAGTGCATCCATCTCTTCATCCGTCATGAACTTGGCAAAAGAAGATTTTCTTGTGCCATCTTCGGCGATTGCAATATATGCAAGGCCTTTTGCACCATAACCTTTTGCAAATTCAACCAGTTTATCAATCTTCTTACGAGGCATAGCGCCCTGTCCTTCTGCATTGATACCGCGAACACTGCCGCCATTCTCCAGAGCAGAAGTAAAGACACTGAATCCACAATTCTTAACTACCTCACTTACATCATGCAGTTCCATACCAAAACGCATATCCGGTTTATCAGAACCAAATCTGTCCATAGCTTCCTGCCATGTAATTCTCTGGATTGGAAGCTTTACATCAATATCAAGCACTTCTTTGAAAAGATATGCAAGGAATCTCTCATTTACATCAATAACATCATCGACATCTACGAAAGAAAGCTCCATGTCGATCTGTGTGAACTCCGGCTGTCTGTCAGCACGAAGATCCTCATCACGGAAGCATCTTGCAATCTGGATATAACGGTCATAACCTGAGCACATCAGAAGCTGTTTATACAACTGTGGTGACTGCGGCAGGCCATAGAAATGTCCCGGATGAACACGGGACGGTACCAGATAATCCCTTGCACCTTCCGGTGTACTCTTGCCGAGCATTGGTGTTTCAATCTCAAGGAAACCTTCATTCGCGAAGAACTGTCTTGTGAGCATCATCACTTTGCTTTTAAGCATGATATTCTTCTGAAGATCCGGTCTTCTTAAATCAAGATAACGATATTTCAGACGGATTTCATCTTTTGTTTTGCTGTTCTCTTCGACAGGGAAAGGTGGTACCTCTGCCTCAGCCAGAACGCGGAGAGATTTTACCCGAAGTTCGATCTCACCTGTTGCAAGATTTTTATTGACAGCACCGCCTCTTTCTTCTACCACACCGGTAACTGCGATCACAAATTCACTTCTGAGCTTGCCGGCTTTTGCAAAACCTTCCTCATCAATGCTGCCATTTTCAAAGATAAGCTGCATGATACCGGAACGGTCTCTTAAATCTACGAAGATGATGCCGCCTTTATCACGGGCTTTCTGAACCCATCCCATAAGAACGACTTCTTTGCCGATCATTTCCTTTGTCACTTCTGCACATCGGCACGTTCTGTGCAGTCCCTGCATACTTTCTGCCATGTTTTTTATCCTCTTTTCATGCTTTTCTATATTTTTTCATCAAAGATGATTTGACTTTTCAGGATTACATTCTATCCTTGAAGAACTCAACAAACTCTGTATAACCTTCTGCAGTCATCTGGTCTTTCTGGAATTTCTTATTTTTCTTCATAATGGAAATATTGACCTGTGTTCCTGCATTTCGCTCTTCCTGCGCCTGTTTCAGGATCGTCAGCATCTTATCTGCCGGCATATTCTTCTCAACAAGATATGCTTTCCTGCCATTTTTTGTCGGAATTTCGTAATTTCTCTCAAGGAGAAGCATTACAATTCTCTCAAATCCGATGGAGAAACCACACGCTGATGTATTGTTTCCGGTAAATTTACCGATCATCTCATCATAACGTCCGCCGCCGCCTACGCTGCCGCCGAACTCATCCATGGAAATCTCAAAGATCGGGCCTGTATAATAGGACATTCCGCGTACCAGAGTCGGATCAAAGGACATCTTAAAGTCTGCCGTCTTAACAGAATCTACAGTAGAAATAATTATTTCAAGATCCTCGGCAACCTTTGGATCAAGAACATCTTTTAATTTCTCTTTGCAGTAACGAACGCCTTCGATATCAGAAGTGATCTCCCTGAAAAGTCCAAGGTAAGTATCGATGCTCTCTTTTGCAAATCCTTCTTTCTCCAGTTCTTCTGCAACACCTTCCAGACCAATCTTGTCCATCTTGTCCAGAATGATAAATACCGTGTCAAAGCTCTCCTGCGGGAAACCGCTGTACTGAGCCATTGCTTTTAAGATTTTTCTGTCATTGATACGGATGGTGAAGTTGTGGAAATCCAGTTTGCCAAGTAAAGTCGTAGTAGCCAAAACCAGTTCGATCTCAGCCAGATAAGTCGGCTCACCCAGAATATCAATATCGCACTGCATAAACTGACGGAAACGGCCTCTCTGCGGTCTGTCCGCTCTCCATACATTTCCCATCTGAAGTGCCTTAAACGGAGCCGG
>CAVCYJ010000076.1:0-12411 GCA_963605995.1 Holdemanella biformis
AATTTGCATACTGCGGTGCATCATATCCTTCCATCTGGATATGCGCCGGTACATGAATATCATCCCAGTCATAGCAACAGTAACCCTCTTTCTCAAATCCCTGAATGGTACTTTTGTAATTACGGGCATAATGGAATTTCCATAAACCATTCAGGCTCTGGCGGAAAGAACTACCTGTTCCCTCCTGCACAGCCGCCTGCATCTCTTCTGTATTTTTATAATATACATGATCTGAATGAGCTTCCATTCGGTTATCGCAGAAATACTGCGGATTTTTTATCAGTGAATAATCCAATGTTTTCATGTTGTTCCTCCCTGTAATCTGTGTTTTTGTTACATCCCGCTTTTATCGCCACAGTACACTTTTGTGTCGTCTTACATTACCTGATAATCCAGATTATAGCATCAAATCCTTTTGCATAGTTTGCAAATTCGACTATATAATAGTTATTTTCAATCCTCATTCTATGATTTTTTCTGTTATTTTCCTGTTTTTTCTGTAGAATCAAATTACTTATCGGTAAACTTCCGTCAGCTGAGTTACCATCCTTCTTCCGTTCGAATATCAAATTTCAGAAGCTGCTGTTCATAATTTTCCCCTTTTTTTCTCCACTCAGCAGGTGACATTCCCATCAGCTTATGAAAATTTCGATTAAATGTAGAATCTGAAGCAAATCCACATTCTGAAGCAATATCCGCAATCGCAGTATCTGTCTTTTTCAGATATTCGCATGCTGTCCTGACTCTCACCAGATTCATATATTCTACAGGACTCATGTGCATACATCTGGAAAAAAGTCTGCGAAAATGTGATTCACTTAAATGGCAGTTTGCTGATAACTCAGCCACTTTAATATTTTCCCGATAATGATCTGAAATATAATCCAGTGTATCTGAAATAATCCTCATACTCCTGCTCTGTTCTTCATAGATCATTTCCTGTTCCGGTGTTCCATTCCGTCTGGCAATCTGCACCAGCAAAGCCATCAGAATCCCGGATGCCTCCTGTAAATAAAATTCCTCTTCGCTGCGCATAATGTCCATAATCTTAATAATACACGCTGCCATAAACGGCTGTTCTTTTTCTTCCACAAACAAAGCTCTGGAATTAATTCTGCGTATCATCTTCTCCGCCTGAACCGGAGTCTCACAGTTCTTTCTCAGAAAACCTTCCATATCTACAAACAGATATTCCCATTTACATACGGTATTTTCTGCACTGTTTGTTGTATGTAGAAATTTCTCCGGAATCACAGTAAATTCCCGGCCTGAAAACTTCTTTTTCTCTTCGCCTAAAGTAAGAAGTCCCTCTCCGTAATAGCAGAAACCAATTTCCATAAAATTATGAAAATGCAGATCATCCACTCCTGTACCATAATTCTGTACCCAGCGTTCTCCCAACAACGGCAGAATCGGACTTCCTGACGGCATATAATAATAACGTAATTCTATTTTGGGTTTCTTTTTTTTCATGATTTGTTTACCCCGATTGCTCTACTGCTATTCATAAAACTATGTTATTGCCTTTTATTATTGACAAATACATAATTTTTTGATATTTTAAATTAAAAGGAAACGAGTTTGTTACCGTAAGGTTAATTCCGAGACGGGGTACCCGTTTCCTTTTTTATATTTACCATATCATACAGATATAGTTTTCCATCAGACGCATGCCTTACCAGCATTTCAATTCTAAATATATTATATCTTATCAATTCTTCACTATTATCATAAACAGGCAGTGCAAAGCGAGTTGTAAATCGATACCACCCATATTTCGCATCTATTCCATGTTTTGTCTTATAATTTTCCTGCCATCTTTTATTCGTCGCATATTGGAGTAATGATGGCATTTCTCCAGCTGCATTAGCTTTTGCTTTTGCTGCCGTCCCTTTTAACTTACGAGTATCTTCCGATCCCTTAAATTCTCCCGGAAAATCCTGGCCAATAAAAACATTATCTGAGGTCTCAATAATTTGATAATTTTCTCCTACATATTCTTTTAATAGGATTTCAACTTCCTTCCATTTAATGTTTTGACGCCCTTTAAACCTTATATCATTAATGATAATTATATTGTTCTGATTTTCATCCCGAATAATATTCATACTATATTTTGAGCTTCTATTTTTATTAATTATTGTTATTTCTGTTTCTATTTTATAACAAATAAGTCTTAATAGATATTTCGGCATTTTTCGGCGTCCAGATTCCCATTCTTCCCATGTTCGAAGTGGAATTTCAAATTTTTCTGCTGTTTTCTTTTGGCTCCACTGTAATTTCTTTCTTATCTCTTTAAGTGTTTTAACCTGATCTTCGTTATCCATCATTACTCCTTTTATACGTCATTGAGTGGTTTCAGGATAACACAAATTACAAAAAACGTCAATTGATGTGATTTCTTTTCGTCAGACCAGAGATTTGCCTACACCTTCCTTCAGATTCCACCTCACAATGGACACTCTTGGTGTTCAGCTATATCCTTCGCTGTACTAGGGCGGATTCGGGACTTTCACCCGTTAGAAACATGCGCCGCTAGGCGCACAGCAAAAAAAAGAACAGGCACCTTCCCGCCTGTCCTTTTAACCTCTGTATCTTATTCGCTCCTGGCTTCCTTCTCTGCCATCCTGGAAAATACCATCTCATAACCATCGTTTCCGTAATTTAATGAACGATTCACACGACTGATCGTTGCAGTAGAAGCTCCGGTTTTCTCTGAAATATCCAGATATGTTCTCTTATCCATCAGCATCTTCGCTACTTCAAAACGCTGTGATAAGGAAAGAAGCTCATTGATCGTGCATACATCCTCGAAGAAAGTATAACACTCTTCTTTATCCTTCAGGCAGAGAATCGCTTCAAAAAGCTGATCCACAGCCTCTGTTCTGATTTTTTTGCTCATTTTCCTGCTCCTTTAGAACTCTGTTCTTCTATTCTTCTATTCTTCACTGGACGGACATATGTATTTACAATGTCCGTATCATATTTCCAACAGTAATATTTTATCACGTTAAAATGTAAGAATCAAGCATTTAGACCTAAAGAAATCAGAGATTTTCCATATCAGGTTTACAGACTGCAAACTGCCGTATAATGAGTAAGCAAAAACTAACTTGATATTCTTTTATAATGTTTCTGATTTTATACTTGTAATTCCGACAAAGATATATTAGAATAAGGCTAGTACAAAGAATCACCTCAGTTGACGGTCTGATTTGTACCGGAATCCCATTGGGGGTATCACAAAACATATTATAATAAGGAGGATTATAATTATGGCATATGTAATTTCAGACGAATGTGTAAGCTGTGGAACATGCGAAAGTGAATGTCCGGCAGAAGCTATCTCTCAGGGAGATGAGCATTTCGTAATCGACGCTGACGCTTGCTTAGACTGCGGAACATGCGCAGAAGCCTGTCCAACAGAAGCAATCCATCCGGCAGAATAATTAACTGGTACATAAAAGATCAGCCTGTTCCTTTCGGGACGGCTGATTTTTTTTCGTTTACATTTCGCTCTGCTTCCGGTACGTATCCGGTGACAGAGCTGTATATCGTTTGAATACTCTGGAGAAATAAGTACTGTTCTCGAATCCAAGAAGTTCTGAGACTTCATAGACCATTTTTCCCTCCTGAAGCATCTGCTTGGCCAGTTCTGTTTTTCGAAGATTTACATATTCTATAAAATTATAACCTATCTCTTTTTTAAACATAGTACTGAGATATGCAGAAGAAACACCTGTTTCACCAGCTGCATCTGACAGATGGATTGGTTCCGTAATATGGTCTTCTATATATCTCACCACTTTCTGCAAAATCTCCGACCTGCTACATTTATAGGCAATCCAAAATTTTTCCATAAAAATACAGTTGAAATCAAGAAACCATTTTTCTATTTCTCCGAGACTCTCCATCATCATAATCTTCTGATAATGACAATTATCTCCATCCAGCTCTATTTCTTCCAGTGCACCATCCAGTGACTGCGCAACCATGGAATAAATTCCCAGAATATCCATGAAATTTCTTCTTAACACATTAATACTGATATAGGGGGCCTGCCGGATCAGTCTGAAGATTCCATGCAGTCCCTGCTCGGCACTTTCTCTGTCAAAGCTGCGAATGTTTTCTTTTAAAGAATCCAGATACCCATGCATTCCCCGCGGACTGTGCCCCTCCGTCTCAATCTTCTTCTGGAAAAACACCAGCTTCTCTTCCTTATCATAATAGCTGAAAAGCTGTATCTGTTCTGCCATCGCAGCAGCCCGAATAATATCTGCTTTTTTTTCCATGCAGCCTTCAAAGATCCCCATGTACAGTTCTCTGCCAATTCTCTGCTCTGCCTTTTCCTTTAATTTTATATAGACAGCTTTTTCCGGCTTTTCTGCCAGCAGAAAATATCCGTACTGATTTCCCTTCTGGATCTGCAGACCTTCCCTGAAACCGTTTTTAGCCCATCTACAAATTAATTCTGTAACTTTGGCCAGTCCGTCCGGATCTTTTGCCAATATGCATATCAGCGCCTGATAGTTACATATACCCGCAAAAATATCCCTGCTGTCTCTAATGATCTCTTCGTAACGAATCTCTCGTATTCCCCGCATATGCGCCGCATTTCTTTCTTCTGTTTCTCCCAGGCACTTTTTCAGAATACTTTCCAATTCATCAGAACTCAGATTCAGTTTTCGCAGATAATCATAAGCCCCCAGTTTCATTGCTTTCTTCACAACATCAAATTCTTCCTGGCAGCTTACTACGATCACTCTGGTTTCTATTCCTTCGTTTTTTAGAAATTCCAGAATTTCCAGTCCGCTGACCCTGGGAATATTCAGGTCAAGAAGAATAATATCCGGTCGACTATTCATGATCATTTCCAATGCTTCTTCTCCATCTGTTGCATCCGGCAGCAGTTCCAGCTCCAGTTTCTTCCAGTCTACAAGCTGGCGCAATCCAAGTCTTGCCAGAATTTCATCTTCTACGATCAATACCTTTTTCATAGAATGTTCTTCCCTTCATACGGATAATAATTGCTATCTTTTTATCCTATTTTATCATCTTTCTTCTGACTCTGTGATTTTTTTCGGAAGACGTACCCATATTTCGAAACCATTTCTGACTTTTTCATTATAGATCAGTCCATAGGATTCCCCATACAGCAGCTTCAGTCTGGAATTTACATTATAAAGTCCGATTCCCGTTACAGCTCTCTGGTTCTTCTCTCCCTTCAGAAGATCCTCTATCTTCTTTCTGTCAGCAGAATTTCCATTATTAAATACAGATATCACAAAATCATTTTCATATTCTATTGCAGAGACGATAATCTGCCCTGCTGTCACACCTTTTACTCCGTGGAGGATTGCATTTTCCACAATGGGCTGCATGGTAAAGGCAGGAATTTCATAATAAAACAGCTCTGTAGGAATTACATTATAGTACTGAAAAGAATTTCCGAACCGCATCTGCATGATATCTACGTATGCTTTCAAAAGTGCCGTCTCCTGTCCCACAGTAGTCATGCCATTTTTATTACTGTAAACTGCATGCAGGATATCTCCCAGTGCTTCCAGTGCTTTCTCCGTGTTTTCATTTCCGCCTGCCCGATCCTGCCCTTCTTTTACAGCCATGATCCTTATGGAATTAACCGTGTTAAAGATAAAATGAGGGGATATCTGCGACATGAGCATTTCATAATGGGCTTTTTCTTTTAATCTGCTCTCTCTTTCTACCTTGTCCAGAAGCTCTTCGATCTTTTTCCCGGCCTGATTATAGCAGGATACAAATTTGCTCATCTCCTGGAAAGAGTCTCCTGGTTCCTCAAGAACTGCCATTCCATTGGGAGCTTTTTCCAGAGTCTGCGCCACTTCAGCCAGAGGTCTTGCAATTCTTCTGGAGAAATATAGCATGGTACAAACCGTAAATCCAATCACCAGCAGTACCATTTCCAGAATACGCTGGAGAATCTTTCTGTTTTCCTTCAGAAAAATTTCCTGAGGAACAAGATAGACCAGCTTATTTGAAGCATTATCCAGTTCGCCTGCCATATAATAAAAATCATCTTCCAGATTACCGGTACTGATCTCGTTCTCAGAAATCTCCTTTACAAGTTTCTGCTCTCCCAGCTCTTTCAGCTGCTTCTGATATTTCTCATTATACCCCATCAGTATATTATCGTTTCTGTCCAGGATATAAAGGGCACCGCCCTCCTCTGTCACCATACTTGCTGCCAGTTTCCCCCAGATATTCGTCTCAGAAAGACGAATCAGCATAACTCCCAGATTTTTGCCGGAATAATCCAGAATCTCACGTCCCATATAAAGATATTTCTGTACATTATCGTATATGGTCATTTCCTGAAAAATTCCCCCTATGCCAGTACTGTAAGTTGTCTTTCTTCCATTTTCCAGAACCTCCTGATACCACTGTTCTTTCTCGTAATCTGTGTCTGTCCTGCTTAATGTATAGGAACCGATCACATATCCCGTTTTCGTAAGAATAGCAGCTTTTCCATTAACGGCATTTAAGACGGAGCTCTCTACATCCGAAATATCATTGGAAAGTTCTCTTTTCGCCTGATAGATCTCGTAGGAATCCCCGTCTTGTTCTAAAGTCCGCAGGTTCTTCAGCGTATTTTTGTTTGTCATCAGCATACTGGTGGCATAGTTTGTCACCTCGATCATCTGATCCGCATTGTCCCTGATCTGGGACAGCAGATTTGTTTCATTGTTAATCTTATTTTCCGTGGTAACCTTCTGAAGATAGAAATTCAGAAGCATCAAAGCCAGGCACAGCGGCAGCACCACAAAAAGTCCCATATAAAATGTGAGCTGCCTTCTTATGCTCTGGTTACCCGGAATTTTACGTTTGAAACCCATACGCAAATTTCCTCTTTCTACATCTGATCTGTGTTTTATCCTTTCACTGCACCGGCAGAAAGTCCCTGTACCAGATTCTTCTGCACCAGCGCAAAGAATATCAGGATCGGTATCAGACTAATCACCACTGCTGACATCAGCAGTCCCCAGTCTACAGAATACTGTCCTATGAAATCCTGCATACCAACCTGAATAGTTTTCTTTGAAGTTGTATTGATAAAAATAGACGCATACATATATTCATCCCAGGATGTCATAAAACAGAACAGGGCTGTGACAAAAAGTCCCGGCTTGGCCACATGGATGATCACATGAAAGAAAGATATCAGCCTGCTGCATCCGTCGATCCTGGCAGCCTCCTCCAGTTCCCACGGAATCGAAATAAAAAAAGCACAGGTGTTCCATATAGCAAAAGGCAGAGTAAAGGAGCAGTACATCAGGATCAGTCCTGTATAGCTGTCGATCAGATTCATCTGTTTCATAATGATGTAATACGGGATACACAGCAGGATCCCCGGAAACATTCTTGTCATAAGAACCGCCATCTTAATCTTCCCCGCACCTGCAATCTTATATCTGGTAAGTCCATATGCTGCCATTACTGATAATACCATACAGATCAGTGTTGTGACCAGTGTGATAAATATGCTGTTCAGAAAATATCTTACGAAATTCGACTGAAACAGTACATGCCTGAAATTATCAAATGTGATATGGGTCGGTATGATCTGGGATGGATCATAGATCTGTTCTTTTGTTTTCAGAGCAGTCAGCACCACGTAGATAAACGGAGTCACTGCAAGGAAAACCATGACTATTGTAAACACATAGGCGATCACATGCCTTATGGCTTCATTTCGTTGTTTTGCAAGCATATATTTTCCTCCTCCCCTATTCTTTCTCACTTACCATCTTCAGATAAACTCCTGAGAAAACAGCCATAAATACAAATAATACTACAGATGCAGCTGCTGCAGTTCCGAAGTTGTGGTCAATAAATGCTTTTCTGTAGGCAAAGGTATAAATGATCTCTGTACTGTACAGCGGTCCGCCTTTGGTCATCAACCAGATTGTGTTGAAACAGGACACAATACCGATCAGGTTCAGAATGGTAGAAATAGCCAGAGGCTCTTTGATGATCGGAAGTGTAATCCTCCAGAAACACTGCCAGCGGCTGGCACCATCTATTTCCGCACTCTCATACACATCCCCGGAAATTCCCTGCAAAGCTGCCAGAATAAAGATCATCTGAAAAGGAATTCCTTTCCAGATTGCCACCAGAACTACGCACCAGAATGCCGAACCCACATTTCCAAGCCAGGATACAGATTCTGTGATCAGTCCCAGCTTCACTGCCAGGATATTAATGATACCTACGTTTGCATTATATAAAAAAGTAAAAGTCATGGCTGCTATGGCATGGGGAACTGCCCATGGAACCAAAATCAGGGTTCTGTATACGGATCTTCCCCTTAGCTTCTGGTTCAGCGCAAGTGCAAGAAGCATAGCTGCTACAAGCTGTACCACAAGATTCACCACCGTCCACTTCACTGTATTTCCGATAGACTGTATAAACACTTTATCTCTGAAAATATCAATATAATTTTGTAATCCTGCAAAGGTATTAAATGCAGGGTCATTTGGGCGTACAAGGTTATAATTTAAGAAACTCAGATAAATACCTCTGAAAAGAGGATACACGGAAAGCGCCAGAACCGCGATCACTGCAGGTGCCATCAGAAGATATCCCGGAAGATTTTTTCTTAACTCCGGGCCTTGTTTTCTACGTATTTTGGACATGATCTTCCTCCCTTCTCAACGAAGAAGCGCTGCCGCCATTTCACGCCAGCGCCTCTGTTATTATTTCATGTTTGTTTCCGAATATTTTTACTGATAATTGGATGCAATGTTTTCATTGAGCTTCTGGGTAAGAGAAGCCAGCGCATCTTCAGCTGATGACTGTCCATAATCTACTTCCAGGATCGCATTGGTGATCAATTCATCAATGGATTTCTCGTTGATAACAGCAGGTCTTGCTTCTGTATACGGGAATTCTTCTGTAAAGACTTTCAGTTTGTCCTTTCCTTCCAGTGCTTTGTCATAGTCGAAGTCTTTTCTTGCGGAAATTTTTCCTTCTACACTGAGAATAGAATCTCCTTTTTCTGAATTCAGATACTGAATCAGGTTATAGGCAAGTTCTGGATTTTTGCAGTTAGCATTGATGTTCCAGGTCCAGCCGCCCAGTACAGTTGCTTCTGTTTTTTCTTTTACCATCGGGGCAATGCCGTAGTCCAGATCCGGATTAATATTTTCCACTCCACTGGAGCACCAGTCTCCGCCCAGCAGGAAGGTTGCTTCTCCATTTGCAAAACTTTCATATACTTTGTCCCATGTAGTTGCTTCTTTAAAAGACTCTACCAAACCTCCTTTGGAGATCAGATCACAGATATAATTCCATGCCTCTTTTCCCTCCTCATTGTCGATCACTACCTGCGGGATATCTCCACTTGTATCAATGACCGGGCATTCATTCTGATAGAAAAAAGAATAGAAAGCATATGCACTCTGATAAGTAATGATGCCGCCGTATCCGGCTTCTTTTGCTTTATCTACTGCATCAGAAAGTTCTTCCCATGTTGTAGGAACATCGATTCCCAGTTCATCCAGACGTTCTTTATTATAATAAAGACCTGTACAGTCCATATACCATGGCACGGAGTAATATTTACCCTCGAATTTACCGGAATTGAGTGGTCCTTCCTGATACTGCGCAGTGAGCTCATCAGCTGTGGTAAGCTCTTCCAGGGGGTACAGAAGTCCCATTGCTGCAAGGTCAATGGCATGTCCAGAGTTGTCCATCATTACAATGTCTGCTCCTCCTCCTGCCAGAGCTGCTGTCTGGAAAGATTCCTTAATATCCTGCTGGGAAGCTCCCTGCAATGTGATCTCCACTCCCGGATTCTCTTCTTCATATTGTTTGATCACTTTTGTAAACTCTTCCCCTTTTGCTCCTGTCTCATCAATCCAGTCATTTACCATCAGAAGTGTCAGTTCTCCTTCTTTCTGATCTGAAGTATCAGATGAAGCCCACACACCTGTATGTGCGCCCAAAACCAAAGTCCCTGCCAGCATAACAGCTAATGCTCTTTTCTTCATTATATAGTTCCTCCTTCTCCTCTTCTCTCTTAATCTCCATGTTACTGATCTGCTTTCCAATCGATTGTTCTGCTATGCCTTTATTAAAACATGAAATCCCGGATTTTAGAATAAAGATATTATTCTTTGTTTTTCCATCTTTTCGAAAAAAAGTAAAGCCTTCCGGGACTGGTACTATTTTTATCTTTTTTTGTCCAAACATCTAAATTATCTTTATTCTCATTTCATTTCCTGTCACGTATAATCACAGGCATAAAAGACAGATGCAGGATTCCTGACATCCTGTAAGTTTTATTCCTAATTAACTTTTTACTATTTTTTAAGGAGGGTTTTTGATCATGAAAAAACTGAATGTCGCTTTGGTAGGCTTAAGCTTCGGACTTGAATTCGTTGCTATCTACTGTAAACATCCTGATATTGATAAGGTGTATATTGTAGATAAAAATGAGAAACTTCTGGATATTGCAAAGAAACGTTACAGCATTCCGGATGAACGCTGCTTCACAGATCTGCAGGATGTACTGGATATTCCGGAAATCGACGCAGTTCATTTGGTAACACCGCCGGCAACACATGCTCCATTTTCTGTACGCGTATTAAATGCCGGCAAGCATTGTGGCTGTACCATTCCTATGGGGATGAGCATCCAGGAATTGAATGACATCATCGCATCCCGCAAAGCCTCCGGCAAAAATTACATGTTTATGGAAACAACGATCTTTCAGAGAGAGTTCCTTTATATTCAGGAACTTTATAAGAAGGGTGAACTGGGACGTCTCCAGTATATGACCTGTGCACATTATCAGGATATGGAAGGATGGCCGGAATACTGGAAAGGCTTCCCGCCACTGATGCATCCAACACACGCTGTTGCTCCTTGTCTGATGCTTGCAGGCCATTTACCAGACAAAGTTTATGCAAGAGGTTCCGGAAAAGTCCGCAAGGAGCTGGCTGACAAATACGGCTGCCCGTTTGCGTTCGAATCTGCGTTTATTTCTCTTCAGGACAGTGATGTAACTATTGAAATGGAACGTTTTCTCTACGGTGTAGCCAGAAGCTATTCTGAGTGCTTCCGGGTATACGGTGAAAATGAGAGTTTCGAGTGGCAGCAGCTTGGTGACGAAGATCCAGTTCTCTTTACCCGTACAGGAGAACTAGAGAAAGTGGACATTCTGGATGAAGACAGCGAAAAATCCAGCCGTGGATCAGAAATTGTAGAAAAAAGAATCCAGATTCCTGATTATGCACACCTTCTTCCGAAGGAAATTGCATCTTTCACCACCAACACAGTATATAACAATGAGAACACTCACCTTTCCTTTACCCAGGGCGGCGGCCACGGTGGTTCCCATCCGCACCTTGTACATGAATTCATCCGTTCCATTCTGGAAGAACGCAAACCTGCTATTGATGACATCATGGGCGCTTACTGGACAGGTACCGGAATCTGTGCACACGAATCCGCTATGAAGGGTGGAGAAGTTATAACAATCCCTCGTTTTGAATAATTTATTTTAAGTTTTTTACTGCAGTGCAGACAAGGAAACAGACCGGAGAATCTTTCAATGATGACTTCCGGTCTGTTTTCACATAATTATATCTTTATTTTTTATTTCCTCTGCGCCCTCTCCCTCTATTCCTCTCCAATGCAGCAGCCGCCTCTTTTCTTGCAAGCTGGCGGTTTCGTATTGCTTCATCCAGATCACGGCACTGATCTTCTCCTTCTTTTTTCATATGTAATTCCTGCGTGATCAGACGCTCCAAAATTTTCTGAAATTCCAGAAGTTTCTCTCTTTCAGGCTGTTCGTCCTCAAGAAGTTTCATCTTACTTTCTGTACTTCCCGGTGCTGTCCGTGCGATCCTGGGAATCAACTCTTTGATTGCGCGTAAAGCAAGTCCTCTTTTCTTAAGTTCCTTTATATTAGCCAGAAGCGTAATATCATTTCCAGTGTAGTAACGATGTCCCTGCTCATTTCTGCAGATTCTCAGTTCCAGCTCTTCCTCCCAGTACCGGAGAACCGATGCCCTTACACCAAGGATATCTGCTGCCTGTGTCACAGTATACCGCTGCTCCATGCTATCCCTCCTGTCTGTTAGACCATTGTTTTTACTACAATCCGAAAGTATTCTACAATCTTTTCCGGTTTGTCATACAGCAAGGTCTCTCACACTTTATTATAAAAATACTGACTGTGGATTGCAAGAAAATTCCATTGACAAACTCTCCACTAAACCGCCCTATGATACCAAAACAGGACGGCTGTTTCCGGCATTCGCCTTATACAGTCGTCCTGTCGATTTTTTATTTTATAGTTAAGCATTCTGTATTTGTAACTGTTCAGTACCTTCACAGTTACGAGTCAAAATCCATTGAAAATCGCCT
>CAVCYJ010000077.1:0-12191 GCA_963605995.1 Holdemanella biformis
CTATTATCCGGATGATGGTGCTGCGTTGAGGTCGGACAAACTGCATACGGCTTTTAACAGAGACGGATTTACCCTTCTGTATGGAGGACAGTTCCACAGACAAGGACTTGTGAGCCTTTCTATGGAATACCGAAATATAACAAAGACATCTTCCAGACCAGGTTCCTGTATTATGCAGTACCATGGGGAAATCTATCCTCTTTTTACACCTTGTGGAACCATGGATAAGAAATGTGAGGATCCGGATGATGAGGAGATTATAAGCTAAAGTGGTGAGACAATGGGAAAAATATTGATTACATTAAAGGTGCCATCCGTAGAACAGAAATTTGATGTTCTGGTTCCGGATTTTTTGCCGGTAAAGGATGTGATCCCTCTTATGGCAGAAGCAGTGTCAGAGCTTACCAGGATGATGTATGTATCGTCCGGTGCTGAGGTTCTGTGCCGGGATGATCCGTCAGAAATATTCAATGGAGAATATACGTTGAGGGATTACGGTGTGATGGACGGTGAATATTTATTTTTAATATAAATATAACATAATGAAACAGGAAGGAGGAGCGGTGAAAGAGAAGGATATCAGACTTTGCATGGAATTATATGAAAGGCTGAGGATGGAAATGGAAAGAACTTCCGAAATTCCGGTGCAGTGTCTGTCTGGAAAGATCAGAACTGCATTGCTGGAAGTCAGGGAGTTTCAGAGACAGGAACTGGATGAGATCCAGAAAAGAATCATGTAAAAGAAAGGATGGAGCAATATGGCAATGGATTTAGTTGGTGCTTCACTGACCACCAGTGAAGTAAGGAGTATCAGTAATAATATTCAGGAAATCGGAGATGGCATTGATGAGACAATGAAGTCTGTAGACAGCATTATGACAACCCTTACAGGCCAGTCAGAGGGTGGTGTGATCCAGAAAACGGAAACTGCAGTAAAAGAACTGAGCAGTCTGGCAACAACACTGGTGACAAGCATTATCGGAATTGGCATCGGAATCGGAGATTATCTGAAAGAAATGATCAATCAGGATAATCAGGCAGCTGAGACACTTCAGAGGTCGAGAGAATCGAATGTATATGGTAAATAACAGATGGAACTGTAAAGAATCTTAAAAAGAAATGGAGAAATAAAGATATGGCAGATGAACCTCTGAGAATTAAAGTTGACAAAAATGTTTACCAGCAGACACTGGATAGTCTGGAAACCCAGCTGGAAGCGCTTCAGTCTCATAAAGAAAACCTGCAGAGACAGCTGGATCGTTTAAACAGTGGAAATACTTTTGCAGGATCTGATGTCAGAAGTGCCATTGAAAAAACAGAAGAGGTGCTGAAAACAGTAGGAGATAGTATTTCAAGAGTAATGGGTTATAAAATGACGATACAGCAGCAACTGGACGGAATCCAGAGTGCAGGAACCCAGCTGTCCGGAAAGATGGCAAGTATCGATATCCCTAATATGTTTAATTAAGCAGGCAGAAGATTGAGTACAGATCTAATCAGATATGACAGGATATGGCTTCAGGAATATATCGAGCACATATCCTGCGAGGAAAGACTGGCACGAGAATTGTATGATGCGCTTCAGACAGCGATGTATGGGACATCAGAAGAGAAAATGTTATCTTATAAGATAGCATTGGAGCATACCCGTGAGCTGATCGATTCTCTCGCAGTGACCAGGCATGCATTAGAACAGTATCTGGAGCAGGTACAGGAGGCAGCAATGCATCTCCGGAAAAAATGTCAGGAATTGGAAATACCGGATTTTTTCGAGTGAGCAGTACAGGATATTTTCCGGAACGTATCAAAAATATGTTCCGGAAAGACTGCCAGAAGTGTCATGGATTTATTCTGAAAACAGATCCGATCAGAATTAAAAAGATTCTGTTTTCAGAATAAGTTCATGACAGAAAGAAAAGAATATTTCCGTGGAAGGAGAAGGATATGAAATTTACATATGATCACAGCGATGAAAAAGAATGGGAAGAATATGAAGAATATATACCAGAACTTCCTCCGGTACCGCCGGTACCAACCATGGATCTGCCGGAGACAGAAGAGAAAGCTCCGGAAGTGGAGTCGCTGCAAAGGATGGATATAGCAGAAAAGGAAGAAACACCATACCGTGAAGATCCAGATGAAGAGGATACTGCCACCCATGGGTTTGGTTTCGGTTTTGGACTCGGGAAGCCAGAGAGGGAAGATACAGAAGAGGAGGAAGAAAAAACGGTTCTTCTGGCTCCGGCTGAAGAGGAGGAAGAAGAAAAGACCGTTCTCTTGGTACCGCCGGCTCAGATTACGGGGAAACTGATTCGTTGTGCGACCGGAGAAGAGTTTATACTGAATGGAAGTATGAACATCGTTGGAAAAAGTAAAATACGTGCAGATATCCGTATCCAAAATAATCCGGCTATTGGAAATGTACATTGTAAGATTATTCGTGAAGAGAATACATTCTATCTGGAAGATAACAAGTCACTGAATGGAACATATCTGGAAAATGTAAAACTGAAACCGGAGGTGAAAACGCTTCTTGAGACAGAGAGCAGGCTTCGTCTTGCAGATGAGGAATTTATTTTCCGGGTAGAATAAGGGGAGGAGAGAAAGGTTATGAAAAACAGGAAGAAATTTTATATTATCGTGCCTGCAGTTGCGGTCCTTCTGTGTGTGGCAGTGATCGCAGCAGCGTTGATTCTGGGAGTACCTGATAAGGTAAGTGCAGCTCAGGCAGGAAAGCAGATCGATCTGGGCAATAAATATCTGGCAGCCGCAGATTATGACAAAGCAGAAGTGACTTTTGCAAAAGCATTAAAGATCAGTCCGAAATCGGTTAAGGCAGCTACTGGTATGGCAAAAGTTTACAACAAGAAGAAGCAGCCGGAAAAAGCAGTAGAATATCTGAAAAAAGCTTCCGAGAACCTGACAGACAGAGAAGAGACAAAAGAAGATACGAAAGAAGATGCGAAAGAGCTTCAGAAAGCTGTTACAGAGACAAAGGAACAGATCGTAGCGAAGGGAGAAACCGGAGACCAGGAACAGAACACAGAAAATAATACAAAAAGCAGCAGTGGTGATATCAGCAACCAGGCAATAATGGTGGACCTGACAAAAATTGAGGAGATTGTAAACGGAACACTGGGCAGATTGAAATCGATTGCCATTGCAAAAAATGATACGTCAGATGAGGATGATACAGAGGAAGAGAATGCAGAAACATCTGAAAAAAGTTCGGAAGGTCTGAACAGTGGTTCCGTGTCAAAGGGGACTGCTTCAAAGTATAAGAGCGAAGAAGCAACTGCAACGCCAGAAGCAACAGAATCTCCGGTTATTATCATAGAGCCGGAAGAGGATTCTGATACTTCGGATATAACTGTGACAGAGGAACCAGATAAAGATCCCGAAATAACAGCTGCACCGGAAATAACAGTGACGCCCGAAATACCGGAAGATCCCGATGGGGCAGGAAACAGGGTAGTAGATGGAATCCCTATTGCAAAAGAAGATGAGGAACTGGCGCCGGATCATGAAGAAGAGGGCGTTGTGTCTTATCCTGAAATTTCTCCAATTGGAGGTGACGAAGAGAGTGAATGGAAATTAATAGAAGAAGGAGATCAGTCAGCAGAAGAGGCTGATAGTTCTTATGCCACATATGATGGTACAGAAACAGTTGAAACAGAAGATCCGTCAAGCGATTCTTCAGATATATACACAGAAGATCCTGGGACAGAAACTGAAGATATGCCAGATACAGAAGAGATATCAAATACAGATACAGAGGATACAACCGCATCAGATCCGGAGAGTATTCTGGAAAATTATGTAGAAGATACACTTTCCAAAGAGACGCCTTCTGTGAGCTGGAAGGATACACAGATTCCATTTACATATGGAGAAAGTTCTGCATCTGCACTAACTGGCCGTCTGGCTGTGATCCTGGAAGACCTGGACGGGGATGGAACAAAAGAACTTCTGGAAGTGGAAGCAAAGGATGGAGATCTGGCCTTCAATATTTATAAGGCAGAGGATGGTACTGCGGAACTGAAAGCTTCTCAGACCGTGACAACAGGTATGCAAACACCCCTTTCTGACATATCATACGGAAATACGCAGGAATGTTTTCTTGTAAACAATAGTGGCAAATGGGAAATCGGTTTTGTAACTTACTGTTATGGATTTGATTCCGGTGAAGGAACTTCGGCAGCACGGACAGAGGTTGAGGTTTTTGATGTGGAATCGGATACCACTGTGAAATTGTGTGCAAGTGGCTCAGTTGAAAACGGGCAGGGGCAGGAAAATCTGGCTTCGGATCTGGAAGCAGCAGGGCTTACCGGTTCCTGGAACAGCAGTAATGCAGAAAGTCTGCAGTCCATAGGATATGCGGAAAATCCTGCTCAGGATCTTTCAGGGGTACCAGATCCGGTGGGAGAGGGAATTTCCACAAAAGAGAAAGAATGTAAAGATCTGGCAGTTATGACTGTGAGGATGGCAGCAGGAAGCGGAATTCTTACGGTAAAAAGTAAATAAGGACGGTTGGTGAAAATGCGGAAATGTATTGCCAATACATATGAGATCGTAGCAAGGATTGGTTCAGGAAACAGCGGAATTGTGTATAAGGCATATCACAAAAATCTGAACAAGTACGTGGTGCTGAAAAAGGTAAAAGAAGATATTAAAGATCTGGTAAATGCCAGAGCAGAAGTGGATGTATTAAAAAACCTGAAACATCCGTATCTTCCGCTGGTTGAAAATTTTGTGGAAGATGACGGGGATATTTATACGGTCATGGAATTTATCCCCGGAAATTCTTTTCGGCAATATCTGGATGCAGGGACGTCTTTTCCAGAGAGCTCTGTTATCATCTGGACCAGGCAGATCGCATCTACACTGGTTTACCTTCATAAGCAGCAGCCTCCGATCATACACAGTGATCTGAAGCCGGGAAATATCATGCTGAAGCCTGATGGAAATATCTGTCTCATAGATTTTAATATTTCATTCAGTGTGGACGGGAATAATGCGTATGTTACCGGCTACACCAAAGGTTATGCATCACCGGAACAGATTGAGGCCATGAAGTACAACCAGAACCAGACCGATCGTTCCCTCTGGAAAAAAATAGATAAGAGATCAGATATCTACAGTTTGGGAGCAACCGTCTATCATATTATGACAGGACAGAAACCGGAGCCGGATGAATCTGGATGTGTTCCGGATATTCAGGCCCTGAAGCCGGAAATAAATGAGGTTTTTGCTTCGATCATCATGAAATGTCTGGAGCCAAACCCCCAAAAGAGGTATCAGCAGGCAGAAGATATTCTGGAAGATCTTAAGAATATGCCGCTGAAAAGCCAGGCGTACCGTTCTCTTTTGAAAAAACAGCGCAGGACAGCGGTAGTTTTATCAGCGGGCATGGTTCTGTGTGCAGCACTTGCAGCAGGTGGTTATCTTCAGATCGAAAAAGAAAAACAGTCTGATTACCAAAATGCCATTGCAAAAGAAGAAGAGTGTATCAGTGAGGGAAATTATGAGGAACTGGATCAGTGGTATCAGAAAGCAGTAAAGATATTTCCGGGAAAAGCAGAAGCTTATGTGAAAAAAGCAGAAGCCCTGAACCGTGAAAAAGATTATAAAAAATGCATTACATTTATCAATGACAATATTCTGACCAACGAAAAAGTAATGGAAGACGGAATTCTGGATGGGGTTTATTATCTTCTTGGTGATTCCTATGCCCAGTTGGAAGAATATGAAAAAGCAGCAGATTCCTACGAATATGCGATTAAACTCAATCCGGAAAATGGAAACTATTATCGTGATTATGCGATCACAGAAGCTTATTGTGGAGATACACAGAAGGCGCAGGAACTTCTGGAAGAAGCTGTGGAGAAAGGAAGCAGTACAGCAGATATTGAATATGTAAAAGGCGAGATCCAGTACAGTGCAGGCGCATATAGTGAGGCACAGCAGATTTTTATGGATTGTATCCAGACAAGTCAGGATTCCTACATTCAGATGAGGGCTTATATTATGGCGGCAAAATCCATAGACAAACAGGACGACAGCACAGATGGCCAGAAACAGAAAATGCAGCTTCTGGAAAAAGCAGTAAAAGAGCTTCCACGGGAAAATAATATCGGGGTTCTTGAAGAGCTGGCGCAGACTTACAGTGACCTTGGCAGGGATACGGAGGACAATGGATATTACGAAAAAGCGCTTGCTGTATTTAAACAGATCGAATCTCAGGGAATGGGAGATTATAATACAGGATGTAATATGGCTGTTGTCTATCAGAATATGGGAGACTATGAAAACGCTAAAAAGAAGCTTCAGAAGGTGTTGAAAACTTACGGAGAGGATTACCGGGTGTATAAAGATCTTGCATTTCTGGAAGTGTCTGTGCAGGGTGAAACTGCTGAGGATGACCGGGATTACAGTAAGTTTAAAGAATATTATGATAAGGCAAAGGAACTTTATCAGAAACAGCTTTCTGCAAATGCTAATGATGTGGAAATGGACAGATTGGATGAATTATATCAGCAGGCAGTAAACAGTGGCTGGATTTCCGGATAAAAGAAACACAGGAGGTTGTAGAAATGGTCACACAGGGAACCGTGATGCTTGTGGCAGGAATTTTGGGCGTTGTGATATGTGGAGTAAGCTTATGTTTCCTTCCGAGGATCTTCCGCAAACAGAGGGAGCAGCTTTTGGAAAAACTGGAAATGCAGGACAGGAAACTTGACAAATAATCACCCCAATGCCATAATACCCCACAGAGATAGTATTTGGACTCAAAACTATACTCTGGCTGAAATCACTGGAATCTTATATAAATAACCAGCCGGAACCCGGGGAACGGGAACGGACGGATAAAGAAAATTATAAAAGATACGAGCCTGTATCGATGATAACGAAGGCATTACAACAGTTATGGGAATTTTGAGAAACTGTTGAAGATCATGCTTTTCGTGTACAAAAACAGGACTCAATATACAGGGAATCAATCAGAAGCGTTTCAGGGTCAAAGTGTACCCTGGAGCGTTTTTTGTATTACAGAAAATGATTTCCTTCAGGAAAGGACTTATATAAGATGACAATAGAAATGTTAAAAGGAAAGATCCACAGAGCAACCGTTGTCCAGGCGGAACTGGATTATGTAGGAAGTATTACTGTGGACGAGGAACTGCTGGAAGCTGCCGGGATACTGGAATATGAAAAAGTCCAGATCGTAGATGTAAACAACGGCAGCCGTTTCGAGACATACACCATCTGCGGTGAACGTGGAAGCGGCATGATCTGCCTGAACGGAGCAGCAGCAAGATGCGTAAGCACAGGAGACAAGATTATTATCATGGCTTACGTCCGGTGCGGACAGGAAGAAGCCCGTACACATAAGCCTGCAGTTGTATTTGTAGATGAAGAGAACAAGATCAGCAGAGTGACCAATTATGAAAAACACGGACTGCTGAAGGATATGGTCTGAAAAAATATACAGAGATAAGACGAAAGTGAATTCAGGAAAGAGGCTATCTCAAGATCGACAAACCTGGCCACAGTTTATAACGGCCAAGAAAGAGGAGAGAAAACATGCAGGTAACAAAAACAGTAGCAGAAACAAGGAAACAGATTAAAGCGTGGAAAAAAGAAGGAAAAACCGTAGGCCTTGTGCCGACCATGGGATTTCTCCATGAAGGACATGCAAGCCTGATCAGAAAGTGCAGGGAGCAGAACGACATTGTCGTAGTATCAGATTTTGTCAATCCGACACAGTTCGGCCCGACCGAAGACCTGGAGGCCTATCCGAGGGATTTTGAACGTGACAGCAAGCTCTGCGAAAGCCTGGGAGCGGACCTGATCTTCTGCCCGGAGCCTTCCGAAATGTATCATGATCCCCACGCATTTGTAAGCATAGACACATTATCCGAAACACTCTGCGGAAAAACACGCCCCATCCATTTCAAAGGCGTGTGCACAGTAGTGTCCAAACTGTTCCATATCGTGGCACCGGACAGAGCATATTTCGGACAGAAAGACGCACAGCAGCTGGCGATCATCCGCAAGATGGTGCAGGATCTGGATTTTGATATTGAGATTATTGGATGCCCCATCGTCCGTGAGGAGGACGGACTCGCGAAATCCTCCAGAAATACATATTTAAACCCTGAAGAAAGAAAAGCGGCACTCTGCCTGTCAAAAGCAGTAAAGCTCGGACGGGAAACTGTTCATAAAGGAATCCCGGCAGAAGAACTCCTTGGAAAAATGCGCGCAGTGATCGAAGCAGAGCCTCTGGCAAAGATTGATTATGTATCCATGGTAGATGCACTTACCATGCAGCCGGTTGAAAAAGCAGACCGGGATGTTCTCGTAGCAATAGCTGTTTACATCGGAAAAACAAGACTGATCGACAACTTCAGCTACGAGGTATAATATATGGAAAAAATCTTAAAAAAAATCGGAACGATCAGCAGGCTTGCATCCAGATACATCGGCATTATCATTATTGCATTTTCCTGCCTGGCATTTTTCTGGCGGGATGGATTTGCCTGGATGACGAATTATACCTCCGTATTCCTCGGAATTATCATGTTCGGTATGGGTCTGACCATCAAAATGGAAGATTTTCGGGTAGTTTTTTCCAGACCCAGGGAAGTAGTGATCGGAGCAGCAGCGCAATATACCATCATGCCCCTCGTGGCCTGGATTTTGTGCAAGGTGATGAATCTTCCGGCAGACCTGGCTCTGGGCGTGATCCTGGTAGGCTGCTGTCCGGGCGGAACGGCCAGCAATGTGATCACCTATATCGCAGGTGGTGACGTAGCATTATCTGTAGGAATGACCATAGTTTCCACACTGGCAGCACCGCTGATGACACCATTTCTTGTGTACGTGCTGGCGGGTGCCTGGGTGCAGGTATCTTTCTGGGCAATGGTGCTTTCTGTGGTAAAAGTAATCCTGGTTCCGGTTCTTCTGGGAGTATTCCTCCGCAGCCTCGCGGGAGCACATGTAGATAAGGTATCGGATGTTATGCCGCTGGTGTCGGTTGTGGCCATTGTTATGATCATCGGAGGGATTGTGGCAGTGAATGCAGATAAGATCTTAAACTGCGGAATCCTGGTACTTGGAGTTGTTGCGATCCATAATTTCTGCGGTATGATGTTAGGCTTCCTTGCGGCAAAAATTTTCCGTGTGGATTATGCGAGGACAACAGCCATAGCGATCGAAGTGGGCATGCAGAACAGCGGTCTTGCAGTCTCACTGGCAGCAGCCAATTTCGCCGCCAATCCACTGGCAACACTGCCGGGAGCGATCTTCAGCGTATGGCATAACATCGCAGGATCCATTTTTGCAGGGATCCGCCGCGCCGGAGCAGAACGACAGACCGAACTGGGAAGCAGTAAGCTGGCAGAAGAAAGATAAAAAGATAGAAGAACACTGAGGGCTGTTTGAAATATCATTTTTATAAAAAGCCTGATAGCGTGTGGGGTGACCTGTATGCTGTCGGGCTTTTGTGTTGTGAATTTGTAAATGAAAGAGCTAATCCCCCAGCTATGCTGGGGCGAATAGTGTAGTAGTGACGTTGTAGAATGTATAATAAAGCCTCCTATGCTACAATAGAAAAGGTGTCTCGAGCCAATACTAAAGAGAATAGGAGGCGGTCCAACGTGGACAGTAGTAGTTTATCACATACAAGGTATAAATGCCAGTATCATATAGTGTTTATAGCAAAGTATAGAAAACGAATTATGTACGGAAGATTAAAAGCAGATGTAAGAGAGATAATAAAAAAATTGTGCGATTACCGGAACATAGAAATAGTAGAAGGTGCAGTATGTGCAGATCATGTACATTTGTGTTTAAGCATTCCGCCAAGCGAAAAAGTGTCAGATGTGGTAGGGTACATAAAAGGGAAAAGTGCATTAATGATACACGATAAATATCCGGAAAGTGTGAATGGATGGTCAAAAGCCTTTTGGGTCAGAGGATATTATGTCGCAACAGTAGGCAATATCACAGAAGATGCGGTAAAGGAATACATTCAGCAACAAAAAGAAGAATCAAAAAGAGAAGATACTAGAAGATAGCCTCTTTTAGAGGCCAGCCGGTATATGTGCTTGAGGCATCCGCCTTTCAGGCATTGCAGGTATAGGCCCCTTATAGGGGCAGGATCAAACCACCAGTTGAACTGGTGGTTCATGACTACAGGCAGTCTGTGCGAGACGCTGGAGAATTATCTTAAACATAACTGTAATGCAAAGAGGACGGCAGAGGCTATGTTTGTCCACAGAAATACACTGAACTACAGATTGAAAAAGATCAGCGAGCTGCTGAACTGTGATCTGGAAGACATGAATAAATGCCTGTCTTTGAAGCTGGCATTTCTGATCATGAAGTACCGCGGCAGATAACGGATACCGAAAATCAATCCCGGCTCATACCCCGAACACCCTGAGAAAAATGCGGAATACATAGTGCTTTGTGCACGATGCACAAAAAAGATAGTCTCACACGCACATTGATTTCATCCGGGAAGGTGCTATAATCTAGCTAAATCAAAAAATAAACAGTAAATGACAAAGGTGTCAGATAAGAAAATTACTTATCTGGCGCTTTTTTGTCAGACAAGGCGAACAGATAAAGAGGAGGAACAGTCATCATGACAACAGAATTATCAACAGCATTACCGGAAATCGTAACAGAGCAGGTACCGGGACCGAAATCAAAAGCACTTCTTGACAGAAGAGATGCTGCAATCCCGAAAGCACTTTGCGGAAAAACATATCCGATCTGTATCAAACAGGGTGCAGGTGCGATGTTCGAGGATCTGGATGGAAATAAAATCCTTGACTGGGTTGGCGGCGTAGGAGTTCTGAATATCGGATACTCTCATCCGGAAGTTATTGCAGCAGTAAAAGAGCAGACAGAGAAATACTTCCATACAATCTTTAATGTATACGTACATGATGGATATGTAACACTGGCAGAGAGATTAAACGAGATCATGCCATGCAAAGGAGAAGTAAAGAAAACATATTTCGCAAACTCCGGTGCAGAGTGTGATGAGAACGCAATTAAAATTGCAAAAGCATATACAAAGAGAAACGGAGTGATCTGCTTCACAGGTGCTTTCCACGGAAGAACAAACCTGACAATGGCCCTGACAGCAAAGAAAGCCTATGCAGTTGGCATGGGACCTTTCCCGGCAGGTATTTATCGTGCTCCTTATCCATATGTATACAGAGCTCCGAAAGGATATACAGAAGAGGAAGCAATTCAGTATTATATAAAAGAACTCAACAGAATCTTTGATGAAGGTGCTCCGGCAAGCGAGATTGCCTGCATGATCGTTGAGCCATTTGAAGGTGAAGGCGGATTTATCCCGGCACCGATCGAATGGGTAAAAGCAGTTCGCAAGATCTGTGATGAAAAAGGAATCCTGATGATCGCAGATGAAGTACAGTGCGGTAACTGCAGAACCGGTAAATATTATGCATCCGAATACTGGGCAGAAGCCGGTGCAGCACCGGATATCATCACAACTGCCAAATCCCTCGGAGCAGGACTTCCGATTTCTGCGATCACAGCAAGAGCAGAGATCATGGATGCAGCACCGGCAGGAACAATCGGCGGAACCTTCTGCGGTAACCCTGTTTCCTGTGCTTCCGCACTGGCTGTTATGGACATCATGAAACGTGATGACTATGCAGCTAAAGCAAGACACATCGGTGAAACTGTCATGAAACGTTACAAAGAGCTTCAGGAGAAATATCCGGTGATCGGTGATGTCAGAGGTCTGGGCGCAATGATCGGTATGGAACTTGTCAAAGACAGAGACACCAAAGAGCCTGCTACAGAAATCGCAGGAAAACTGATCCAGGCAGCAATGCAGAAAGGTCTTCTTCTTGAAACCTGTGGAACTGCAGGCAACGTTATCCGTTTCCTGGCACCACTTACAATGACAGATGAGCAGATGGAAAAAGGTCTGGAAATTTATGAGGAAGCTTTAAAAGAAGCAATGGAAGCATAAATACAAAAACAAAGAACACAGATTTGGCCTGACACAGCAAGAATGAAAAAGGGAGGCTTAAGGATCCGATGAAAGGATTTACAATTAAAACAGAGATAGAAGAGTATGATACTCTTGAACAATATGCAGCGCAGGCAGAGCTTGGTCCGCAGGATCTGGTCCTCTGCGG
>CAVCYJ010000078.1:0-12189 GCA_963605995.1 Holdemanella biformis
TCTTCCAACCTGGCAGGACGCACTGGGACGCTATCTGAAAGAACTGGATTTCTGATTTTTTACAATCTGAAATCCATGAAAAAATCCGCCGGAGTATCCTTTAAATACTCTGACGGATTTTTATGCTCTGCCTCAGACTTTACAGTCTGCTTTCTATTTTACGAATATACTTTTTCAGAAGTATCGCCCACTCTGCAATGTTCTCATCTGTAAAATGATGTGCCAGTCCACTGATGCTGATCGCAGCATATACATTCTTCGTTCTGTCGAATACAGGCATTGCAATGCACTTGATTCCAAATTCGTGTTCCATATCATCTATGGCATATCCCCTCTGTTTCGTCCTCACAAGTTCGTCTTTAAGCTTCTCTTTGTCAGTAATACTGTTCTCTGTGAACGCTTCCAGCTCATGATGCCCCAGATAATCCGAAATTTCCCGTTCACCCATATTGGCAAGCATCGCTTTTCCCAGCCCTGTACAGTGCATCTGGGCTCTTTCACCCAGAATAGAACGCATCAGTTCTATGGAATCCGCCGGATACATGGCCTCCAGATAAAGTACCTCCTGTCTGTATGGAACCGCCAGATAACATCTCTCGCCTGTATGGTTGGAAAGTTCCTGCATATATGGTCCTGCGATCTTTGTGATGGAATAAGTATCCCCTAATGCCTTGCTCAGATTAAACACCTGAATCCCCAGTCTGTATTTGCCGGTCTCTTCATCCTGTTCCAGATATTCCATTGCCTTGAGTGTAGAAAGAATGTTATGTACCGTACTCTTATATAGTCCAAAATACTCACTGACTTCTGTCACTCCAAGCACGGGCTTCTCTGTAAAAAGATTCAGAATCTCCAACGCTTTCTGAAGGCTTTTTACCTTAATCTCATTATTTTCTGCCATTTTCCCTCCTGATTATACTATATCTACTGCTGCCGCATCAGAATGTCAAACCTGTACTAAATTTAGTATATCATTTTCGTCATTTTTTTCAATGCAAAAATCGGGAATCGACAAAAGCCGACATAAATATACCTTTTTATACTAACACTTTCTTATAATCCAGCTCTTTCATTCTGTCAAGAAGTGCTTTTTCCTGTCCAGGAGTCAGGTTTTCCATCGGACGTCTCATTTTGGTAGTCTTGATAATGCCTTCTTCTTTCAGTATTACTTTATATGCTGCGATGTTGTTGATCTCACACATGGTAGCATTTAAGATATTGGTACGGCGCTGGTATTTGGTCGCCATATCATAGTCTTTTTTCTGAATCGCATCCCAGATTGCTGCATAATGTTCTCTGACGATCATGGCATTTCCGGAAACAACACCATCGCCGCCAACTGCGCATACTGCTTCAAACAGATGGTCAGGACCTACCAGAACACTGAATGTCTGATCTTTTACCATCATAAACTGCTGTAATTTTGTAAAATCCGGATAGCTGTATTTGATTCCCATTACATTCGGGCACTGTTTTACTACTTCTTCACATACAGCTGCATTTACATCATTGACAGCGTTCTGTGGGATTGCATACATATATACAGGGAAATCTTCAGATACGCTGTGTGCAACTTCTACGTAAAAATCAATCAGACCCTGATCACTCAATTTAAAAAATGCAGGTGTTACCACACCGATTCCATCTGCACCAATCTTCTCTGCATGCTGCGCCAGTTCAATGGTATCTTTCAGATTCCACGCGCCTACATGTACGAATACCGGGACTTTTCCTGCTGCTTCTTTCACAGTTACTTCTGCAACCTGTTTACGTTCTTCTACTGTAAGATACATCATCTCTCCGGTAGTTCCGCATGGATATAAGCATTGAAGACCACCATCAATCACATGATTTACCAGATTCTTCAGAGATTCTACATCAATGGTATCTTCCTCTGTTAACGGTGTTACAATTGGTACTACTGTTCCGTATAATTTTTGCATAGCTTTTTCTCCTTTAGCTTCTTTTAATTGCTGTTATTATTTACCATCTGTTAAAGCCCCGCATGATCAGAACCTGGCTGTTCATCCCCTCCGACAGTTCTGATGCCAGAAAAACCACACCGTTGGCTACTGTTTCCGGTTTAAATAAATCTCCACCCACTGAAAGAATATAATCTCTTCTTTCTGATTTCTGAAATAACTCCGTATCAACAGGTCCCGGACATATGGCATTGATCCTTATTCCAAATGGACGTACCTCATCTCCCACTGCCTGCGTCAGGCAGATAACCCCTGCTTTGGATACAGAATAGGCAGCACTTCCAGGTAATCCCCTTATGGCAGCTCCTGAACCGATGTTTACTACATTTCCGCTTTTCTGTTCCTTCATATATGGCAGAACCGCTTTCATCATCAGCATCACTGACCGCAGATTTGTCTCACATATTTCATCGAAGACATCCACCGGCATTTCCAGAAAGGGCATTTCCTTTGAAATTCCTGCATTATTTACAAGAATATCTATTTTTCCATACTTTTTCATGATCTTTCCTGTCATATCTGCAATCTCAGCCGGCTTACGGACATCACACAGAAAGCATCCGGCTCTGCCGTCTTTCTGTACAATCTGATTCTGCACTTTCTGCAGAGTTTCCTTTTTCCGTCCCACCAGGAGCACCTCTGCTCCCTCTTCTGCCATTTTCAGGGCGATTGCTTTACCAATCCCACTGCCAGCACCTGTGATAAGCGCTATTTTTCCATTCAGCAACATGACTGTACCTCTTTTATTTGTTTACACAGTGCTCCGGTTCTTCCCCTTTGATCACTTTAATGATATCTCTGGCTGTTGTCATACTCACATTGTAGTAAGACTCTCTTGTCTCTGCTCCTGTGTGCGGGGTTAGAACGATATTTTCACATTTCAGGATTGGAGAATCCAGAGGCAATGGTTCTATTTCAAATGCATCCATAGCTGCACCTGCAAGCTTGCCGCTTGTCAGCGCCTCTGCTGCTGCATCCAGATCAACCAGTGCTCCTCTGGCAGGATTGATCAGGTATGCACCGTCCTTCATGGTTTCAATGGTTTCTTTATTAAATAAATGATGTGTTTCCGGTGTCGCAGGAATATGGATACTTACGATATCACTCTTTGTAATGACTTCTTCCTGGGTGGTCATTCGCACGCCAAGCTCTTTGGCAGCCTGCTCATTTGGATACAGGTCAAATGCAATCACTTCTACATCAAAGCTCTGCAGCTTCTTTGCCACAAGGCGGGCAATAGCTCCGAATCCCAACAGTCCTACTGTTTTTCCCTTAATCTCACTTCCGATAAATCTGGTCCAGAGGCCTTTTTCCATATCTTTGTGAAGGGGCATTACATGTCTAAGCAGATCCAGGATCATGGCTACTGTCAGTTCTGCAACTGCATTGGAGTTCTGTCCAGGTGCGTTTAATGCTTTTACTCCGTATTTCTTTGCCAGTTCCCCGTCTATATTGTCTACACCTACTCCGAATTTGGCAACTGCTTTCAGGTTTGGAAGTGCCTGATATTTTCTTTCATCACGGAAATCATCCATTCCGATCAATGCTGCCACGATGTCTTCTCTGTCCGGATGATTCTCGATTTCGTCTGTTGTATAAGCCGGGAATTCTTTTGCCGGGTCAAATACCACATCAATCCCGTTGTCTTCAAATAATTTCCATGCATCCTGGCACAATGTGTCAAAATGCGAAGCTGATACCAGCACTTTACTCATTGTAATTCCTCCTCATATATAAAATGAATGTTTTTATTTACTTTTTATTTGAACTTACAACCGATACAATAACTGAAATCAAAACGATCAGGCCATAAGCCATTGTCTGTACACCAAATGGGAGGTTCAGAGCAACCAGAATACCAAGAAGAATAGTGATAGTCAGAGAACCTGCAACAGTTCCCAGATAATTGCCTTTACCACCTAACATGGAAGTTCCACCGATAGCTACTGCTGCGATGGACTGGAACTGGTAAGTATCACCCATTGCCAGATAACAGGAGCCAACCTTTCCTGCAAGAAGAGCACCTGCGATTCCTGCTGTCATACCGCTGATAGCATAGGAAAGAATGATGGTATTATTTACGCGGATTCCTGAATATTTCGCAACAGTTGCATTGTTGCCAATGGCAAATAATTTGCGTCCATATTTCATTTTAAAGAGTGCCAGCATTACCACTACGGTCATAACGATCCAGATGATTACCAGATACGGAATTCCAAACAGGTTTTTCTGTCCCAGAGTAAGCAGAAGCGGCGGTGCAGACTGCCCTGGACTTCCCTGAGTAAGTGCTACCAGTGCACCCTGAAGGATGATATTCATACCAAGTGTCATTACGATGGCCGGTACACGGAGACAGGAAATACAGAATCCGTTAAGTGCACCAAGTCCGAAAGTTACCACCAGCATAAGCGGGATGCCCCATACAAGGTTGGCATTGCTGGAATTTACAAGGTTCGATACCATATATGCACCGATGGTCATCATCCATGCTACAGAAAGGTCAATTCCTCCTGTGATAACAACCAATGTCTGTCCAAGTGCCACGATTCCGATCAGTGCAGATTCAAGAAATACTGTACGAATATGAGAAAGGCTGGCAAAACCTGGCATATATACGGAAAATCCTGCAAATAATACCAGTGCGATCAGATAACAGAATACAACGCCCTGATTTTTTTTGATTACAGTTTTAATATTCATCACTCAACCAGCTCCTTTCTTTCGTTTCTGATTTCAGATATTGTAGATACCAGTACTGCCGCGATCAGTAATGTACCCTGGAACAATGTTGACCAATAAGAAGAGGCTCCTGCAAAAACAAGAAGATCATTGATGGCTTTGAAAGCAAGTACACCAATAATGGTTCCATACTGTCCGCCGATACCACCTGTCAGCAATGTACCTCCGATCACTGTAGCGGAAATTGCCTGGTTGAAAAAACTCTCACCTGCTGTAGGAGATCCTGTAGCTGTTACAGCAACTCTGTATAAACCACACATTGCTGCAAAGATTCCGGATGCTGCATATGCAAAATAATTTACTTTCTTTACGTTGATACCGTTTAAAGATGCTGCATGTGCATTATTGCCCACTGCGTATAAGGAGATTCCCAGACGGGTCTTCTTAAACCATGTCCACAGTACCAGGCAGGCAATGATGATCAGAAGTGCTACCGAGAACTTGCCGCCAAATCTGTGAGTCAATGCACTGATAAATCTCTGTGGAACATCTCCACCATCTCGCGGAAGTACCAGATATGCGATACCACCGCAAATATACCAGGTTGCAAAGGTCACGATAAATGGCTGAATTCTGAATCTCTGGATAATAAATCCATTAAAGAATCCAACACCTGCACCGATGCACAGACAGAGAACGGATACCAGGATTACGGAAATCCATGAATCCTGCATATAAACAGCTGCCACACTACTGGTAATACTGATAACACCTGCAATAGAAAGATCGATACCTCCTACCAGCAATACAAAGGTTTCTCCTACAGCCGCAAAAAGCAATGTAATTGCGGATTCTGCTTTAAGACTGATCCAGCTCATAGAAAGCAAGTTCGGCTGCAGATAAAATGTTATGATCTCAAGTACCACAAACAATATGATTGAAACTTTTGCAGGCGATTTCCAGAATGCTGATTCTTTGAATTTTTTCATTATAATTCCTCCTTACACTGGTTTCTCGCCGACTGAAACACGGATAATGTTCTCTCTGCTGATCAGTTCATCATCAAGTCTTCCTGTGATCAGACCGTTGTTCATGATGATTACACTGTTGCAGACATTCATAAGTTCCTCTGAATCGGTGGAATAGAACAGAACTGCTTTTCCTTCTTTCGCAAAACGCTTCGTAATGTTAAACATTTCTTTCTTCGTACCAACGTCTACACCACGGGTAATATCATACATTAATACGATATCCGGCTCTGTAGCAACCTCTTTCGCCAAAACAACCTTCTGCTGATTTCCACCACTGAGAGTTCCTGTCAATGTCTCTGAAGATTCAGCCTTGATCGCCAGTGTTTTCATTCCCTCTGCAACAAGCTTCTCTTCTTTTGCCCTGGATAAGAACAGGCCATTGGAAATCTTATCCAGACACGGAAGTACTATATTTTCACGGATACTCTGTTTGAGAGTAAGACCCTGTGTTCCTCTTTCTTCCGGAATAAGGGCAATTTTCTCTGCCATTGCCTTTGTAGTGCTGTTCAGTTTTACTACACGACCTTTGATCTTAATCTCTCCCTGATATGGCATCAATCCGAACAGACACCGGAACAGTTCCGACTGTCCCTGTCCTGCCAGACCGCCCACACCCAGGATTTCCCCTGCCCTCAGATCAAGATTGATTTTCTGGAGCATATGGCCGCAATTTACATCTTTCATAGAAAGTAATACATGATCTTTTTGTGTGAAGTTCTCTTTCTCAGGATAATATCCACCAATCTCACGACCGAGCATAAGAGATACCAGCTGGTCAGAATCTGCTTCTTCCATTTTCAGATCTGCTACGTCTGTACCTGCACGATACACGATTACCCTGTTGCACAGAGAACGAATTTCATCCAGTCTGTGCGAAATAAAAATAATAACTTTTTTCTCCGCTGCAAGACGACGTATGATATCCATCAGCCAGTTGGCCAGTTTATCCGGAAGTGCGGAAGTTGCTTCGTCAAAGATAATAATATCTCCGTCCCTGTTCAATGCCTTTAAGATTTCAAGAACCTGTTTCTGTGCCAGTGGAAGTGTTTTTACTTTTGTTCTCGGACTGATAGGTTCTACATCATATTTCTTGAATAATTCCAGAGTTCTTTTTTCCAGATCCCTATAATCAACTCTTCCAATTCTATTTGTGTCATAAAAACCAAGAAATAAATTCTCTGCAATAGTCAGTTCAGGAACAAGGCTCAGTTCCTGGTAAACAGCACATATTTTCTGTTCAATAGCATTGCGGGTACTGGTGATGTTCAGTTTTTTACCCTCGAAAAATATTTCTCCGGAGTCTGGCTTATATTCACCACAGAGGGTTTTTATCAAAGTACTTTTGCCTGCCCCGTTTTCGCCCAGAAGAGCTACAATGTCACCTCTGTCAGCGTGAAAGTTTGCATTATCCAATGCCTTAACTCCGGGAAAGGACTTACACACATTTCTCATTTCAAAATCAGACATATCTATCCTTTCTGGTTTTCCCTGAAAAATGCGGCAGAATCATTGGCTAACGATCCTGCCGCATTCAATCATTCAGTCAATAGTTTAAGAGTTCACTTTATTGAATTTATCTTTATTCTTCTCCAGTGATAACACTCATCGGGATGTCAAGACCAAATGTGCTTGGTACTGCCGGCCAGATCAGTTCATCTGGCTGATCTTCGAAGTAATTAACGCCTTCTTCTGCAAGTTCGATCGGAACGTCTGAATACTCACCCATGTCATATCCGTTGGATGTTGCAATGAACGCACAGTCAATGATCGTTTCTTCATCCATTTCTTCACCATCCATGATACGAATCGCATAGTTAAGAGCTACTGCACTAAGTCCTGCGATGTAAACATCAATAATACCTTCTGCATTATTGGCTTTTAATGTTTTCAGGTTTCCGTTGTATCCACCACCGCAGCTTACCGGGATATCAAGTCCTGCTTTGCTGAATGCGTTTACTACTGCGGAAACATAACCCTGTGTTGTAACTGCATCGATGTCAGGATTTGCAGCAATGATACTTGCCAGTGCCTGCTCACCTTTTGCAGGATCATAATCATCCACATAATCAGATACGATGTTTATCTTGTCATAGGATTCGAACATTTCTTTGGAAGAACTGTATTCCAGTTCTGCTTCTGCTGCTCCCTGAAGTCCCTGGTCAAGAACTACATTTCCTTCGCCTCCAATTGCTTCTGCCATCCATTTGGAAAGAATCTTATAAGATCTTCCTCCATCGATTCTGATGTGCCAGCAGCTGTCATTAGATACAGATGCTGGCTGGTCAAATACAACTACCTTGATTCCGGCATCGCATGCACGCTGGATTGCCTGGTTAACACCTGTTTCAGAAGCCGGGTCAACAAGGATACAATCATAACCCTGAGCCGCCATTGCATCGATAGACGCTGACTGGGATTCAGCATCATTCTCACTGTTTACAATGGTAAGTTCACATCTGCTTGCATATGGTTCCTGGGATGCAACATATTCTGCAATAGCTTCCATCTGCTGTCTCCAGTCATTTCCCATATAAGAGTTGCTGAGTGCGATTTTATATTTCTTTCCTTCCGGATTAATCTTCGCTGTGTCAGAATCTTCGTCTGCTGCTGTGTCGTCAGATGCGTCATCTGCTTCTTCTGCAGTTTCTTCTGTGGTTTCTTCTGCTGCATCATCCGCTGCCCATACTCCAACACTTCCGAATACTGTTGTTGCTACCATTGCCGTACTGAGTAATCCTGCTAAAATCTTTCTCTTCATTTGAAATACCTCCGTTTTCTTTTTATTTTTTTAGTTTTTGCTACCTGTGTTAATGAATTCCCCATGGAAATTTGTTCAATGCAACCGTCCCATTTGCAGTTACATGAAGCATGCGTTCCAGCCTTACCCCTGTTTTTCCCTGCTTTCCCGTATACATCTGTGGTTCTATGCAGACCACCATATTTTCTTCAATGACTGAATCGTCTACAAATGTAAATCTCGGATTCTCATTTACGTTACATCCGATCTGATGTCCCTGATAGCTGCAGAAGGTCATGTTGTGTTTCTCATAAACTTTCTTCATGATCTCGTTCACTTCGCTGAACTTCCTGCCAGGATAGATAGCTTCCATTCCTGCTTCAAAAGCATCTCTTACAGCATTGAAATATCTGAGCTGTTCTTCATTTGGTTCCGCCCAGAAGACAACTGAGTTGGAACAGTCTGCCCAGTAACCATTTACTCTCGGGCTGATGTCCATAATAGAGATGTCTCCCCGTTCTACCTTTCTGGATGTAGGTCCCAATGGATAATCACTTAATCCTGTATTAGGTCCTGTTACCAGTTCACCAACAAAAGGTGTAAGGCATCCGGCAGCATGGGAAGCTGCTTTCTGAACTTCAAACCAGATATCCAGTTCTGTATAATTTCCTTCATTCTGGGAAATCTCATAAAGCTTCTCCTGCGCTGCATCTGCCACTCTGGCAGCTTCTGCAAGTCCTCTGATATCTTCGATAGTTTTTATGTATCTGGCAGATCTTAATACCTGAGTGGCATTCTCGAATGTACACTGCGGGATCACATTTCTGATCACTGCCATGGTACATTCAGGGATATAATTCTCTTCAATCCCTACTACCAGGCTGTTTCTGCCGTCTGCTGCTTCTCCCAGTGCATGTTCCAGATTGCTCTTATAGTTATCATCCACATCATTCTTCTCCAGATGTGTAAATGACCGGAAATAAGAAGCATTGGTGATTCCTGTACGAATGATCTTATTTCTGTACATATCTGAGGCAACCAGCTGAACCTGTTCTCTCTTCGCATCTACAATGGCAGTTACCATTGGAAGACCGTTAGATACATCACCCATCCAGGCCGGCCAGAATGGAACTTCAAATCCGCTTACATATTTAATGTCTGCCGGATCGATCAGGACTGCCAGATCCATGCCCTTTTCCTTCATTGTGTGAAACACTTTTTCACAACCGCTCACAGCATTACTCTCCTTTCTTAATCTTGCTTTTTCGTTCTGTATTATTGAACATTGTTCTGTATAGTTGTATATTATCACATTTCCTATTGAGGTGCAATGCACAATTTATAACAATTTTGTTTTGTTTTTTTATGCATTATGTCTTTTCCGCTTTTATCACCTCTCCTCTTTCGTTTCCTACTTAACAATGTTTCGAAATATCTATACTCGTATTATACCAGTTTCGTGATTTCCATCAACGTCATTACTCAACCAATTCTTTTTCTGTTTTTTGTATATTTTCAATAGTTAACAGTGTTTCGTATCATAATTCATTAGTTATTAATACTTAATAGTAATTGACAAAGATACCATTCCCGGATATGATGTCGTTAGAAATACTTTCAGGAGGTATTGTATGAATATAAGAGATATTGCATCTGCTGCCCATGTATCTGTTGCCACTGTTTCCAAAGTCATCAACCATAAAGACTCTGAGATCAGCAATGAAACTCGCCAGCGTGTCTTAAATGTGATCAAGGAATATCAGTATACTCCTTATGCCAATATACAGGCATCTTTCCAGACTTTTCACAAACAGACCATTGCCTTTATTACGGAAAAAAATTCTACTGTTTCGAAATACGTATTTGATATTGAGAAAAGTATTTCCAAAGCAGGATATTCTCTGATCATCTGTACCGTTGACACTCCCGCTTCCGACAGTATCCGCAAGCACATGAAGCTTCTTGATGCCAGAAAGGCCGGCGGGATTCTTCTGGGACTATCCGATTCCAAACTGATCGAGGAAACAGCAGCCTTAAATTATTCCCACATTCCCATGATTTCTATATCTTCTTCCATTTCCAACGTGTGCAGCACATTTCTGCTGGACTATAAAGCTGTGTCTGTGAAAGCTGTAGAAGAACTGATCCGTCTCGGGCACAAAAATATCGGCTGTATTACTGATCCCAGCGACAGAGACTGTGCAAATGCCTGCATCGCAGGATACCAGAATGCCCTTTCTTCCCTTTCCCCTTACAGCACCGGACATCACATCCTTACCCAAACCCGTACTCACGGAGAGCTTGAACAGGGCATCCAGACCATGCTTCAGGAGAAAGTAACTGCCATCTTCTGCCAGACTGTCCAACTGGCTTATATTACTTATGAGATTCTGAAGGAGAAAGGCTATTATATTCCCAATAATGTTTCCGTGATCTGCGGAGAGACTTCTCCTTTCGCCAATTACCTGATGCCCGCCCTTACCAGCTGTTCTTTTCCCCATCAGAATATTATCTCGGATGCAGCAGACGCACTGATCCACATCATTGAGAAGCACAATGTTTCCAAAATCAGCACCATCCAGATTCATCCTGTAATCCGCGCCGGAGAAAGCACTGCCCCTCCACCCAGTGCAGGCAAACAGATTCTGGTGATTGGCAACTGCAATACAGATATCAATATCCGGATTTCTCAGCTTCCAAAAGAGGGAGAGCTGCTGTTCGCCTCCGGACTCTCTATGATTCCCGGTGGCAAGGCTGTCACCCAGGCTATCAGTGCCGGAAAACTCGGAGGCACTGTATATATTCTGGGATGTGTAGGAAATGATTCCGAAGCCGCTGTGATTATCAATAGCCTGAAGGATGCCTATGTCCATACAGAGGGACTTTCCGTGCTGTCCTCCGCTGCTACCGGAAAAGCTTTTATCATGATCCCGGAAAACGGAAACAGCAGTATCGTAACCTACCCGGGCACCAATGCCCAGTACGGTATTTCCCATATCCGTCCTTACAGGCATCTGTTCCAGACCTCTGATTATTGTCTTGTTTCTACAGAATTAAGCGAAGAACTGATTGATTATATCATCAAAGAATGTTTCAAAAATAATGTAAAGACTTTCGTTAAGCCAATCTTCCGGCTTTCCGAAGAACTATTACCCAAAATTTCCTTCATAATCCCCAACTCCCGGGAACTGGACAATCTGGTTTCCGGTGATGGTTCCTATGAAGAAAAAGCAGAATATTTATATAATAAAGGCTGTTCCAATGTCATTGTGACTCTGGGAAATAAGGGTTCTTATCTACGGAACAAAGATTATTCCATTCATATTCCTGCCATCAAATTCAATACAGTTGACAGTAATGGAGCAGCCAACTGTTTCATCTCTGCACTGGCAGTGGCTTTAAGCCAGAATCATCCTCTTCTTTATTCCATCTGCTTCGCTACTTATGCAGCAGGGATCAGTACTACCCAACAGGGAGTTATGACTTCCCTTCCTGACAGGCAGCAACTGGAAGGATATGCAGATGATATCCAGGATTTTTATAATTCTCTCAATTTTCAATAAGATAGAATCCTGTCCAAAAAGCTTTTTATATCCCAGGAACATTGCGAAGTAATTTCCTGCTATAACAAAAAAATATCCTGTTCAAGCAGCAAGATTAAAAATTCTTGTTCTTGACAGGATATTTTTATTGTTTAAAAATCATGCTACAGCCTTCTTCTGCTGCATTTTCTGCCATGCGCAGCCTGCCGCGATAAGAA
>CAVCYJ010000079.1:0-12172 GCA_963605995.1 Holdemanella biformis
ATCTACCGACATGATACCATAAGCGCCTTGAAATTACAAATGAAATTTAGGAGGTCGTTATGAGTAGTATATCATTAAAGCAGGGTTACGATCTTTTTATCTTTGATCGCGAAACCTATTGTAAACAAAAGACTATTCAGAATTACAAGAATACTCTTTCCTATTTTTTTAAGTTTTTGGAGGATGATCGGGGCTGTCCAATATCTGAAATCATGTTAGATTCCATTACTACCATGGATCTAAAGAAATATGTTGCTTCCCTGCGTTCCAGAAATAAGCTGGAAACTCATCCGTTAAAACCTACAGTAAATCATCCGATAACAAAACGATCTATCCGGACATATTCCGTAGATCTGCGGACGTTCTTTCATTTTCTGTTTTATGAGGAATATATAGAAAAGGATATAACTAAAGGATTTAAGATCATTAAGTCAGAAACTAAATTAGTATTGCCGTTGTTTGATGGTGAAGTGCAGCGTATTGACTGTTGCTTTAACCAGAAAACTTATACCGGACTGCGCAACTATTGTATTGTTCATTTAATGCTGGATGAGGGATTACGTTCAGGTGATGTAGTTAATCTGACTACCAGATCTGTGAATTTTGATGAATCGTACATTATTGTACTGAATGGTAAAGGTGATAAAGATAGAATCGTTCCTTTAGCCAAAAGACTTCGGCAGCCATTATATAAGTATCTGACCTTTTACAGACCGCACACTTCGGATCATGATTTCCTTTTCTGTTCCTTACATAATCCGGAAGAACCGTTTACACTGGATGCAATCAAGTCACTTTTCAGTCGGATCAGAAAGGAAACCGAGCTTTCTCGTCTGAAGCCGCACTTGCTCCGGCATACATTTGCAACATCATTCATTCTTGGCGGCGGTGATCTTGAGTCCCTGCGATTGTATCTTGGACATAGCAGCTATGATACAACCCAGAATTATCTGCATCTTGCAAATACATATGAGAGAATGGGATCCGATGTATATAAATTAGACGGAATCTTTTTCCGTTCATACTATTCCCGGGGATATGCACTCGGAAGTAACCAAAGGGTCAAATAGCCTTGTCAAGAGAAAAAATAACCGCTGGAAACATTGATTTCCAGCGGTTTATAGCGTGCGTTAGAGGATTCGAACCCCCGACCTTTTGGTCCGTAGCCAAACGCTCTATCCAGCTGAGCTAAACGCACATCCTTGTGAAGTTTTATCTTTCGTTCCTCACAACAATGAGTATTCTACTCTATACCGGATTATTTGTCAACACCTTTTTTAAATTTTTTTATATAATATCTTTTGTTAAAGAAATTCTTTCAACGCAACGCCACTTTTCTCCTTTTCCAGCATAAGCGAAATTAAATCCACAATATGTGCAGCAGCTTCAACCGGCGGGATACCATGCCTGCTAATGTTGGACACAACCGTATAATCTGATTCGCTCATTTCAGGTCTTGCATTGTATGCAATATATGCAGACATACTCTCGCTTGTCAATAATCCCGGTCGTTCACCGATCAAAACACAACTGACTTTTGCATTGACCAGTGGGCCTATTGTTCTTGCTGTATTTACTCTGCAATATCGTACAAAAAATGGTGTTCCCACGATAATACCACGATCTTCCAGACCATATTTCAATACCGGAAACAGATCTGGAATGTTTGCACAAATACTCGGAGAACAAAGGCCATCTCCAAAATAAATCTGAACATCCGGATGTGCTGTGCAATGTTCCATGATATAGGACTGTGTCGGCTTATCAAACAATCTTCCTAAATCCGGGCGTGTCAGCATCTCATGTTTATTTCTGCATCTTGTCTGTACTTCGAATACTCCAAGCTGTTTCACAACCTCTTTCGGAACCTCTGAAAAAACAGCATCTGATGCTGCCGCCTGATCTGCAAGAAAAGAAAGCATGGGGAGAGTCTTATATCGCGCTCCTGTATGTCCAATCCCGATCCTTGCCGGTGTCGCCCGCTTCATCTTCTTCAGTTCTTCCATTCTGTCAATATGATCTGCATAGATCACTTCCGAAATACGCTGTTCTGTCAAACCCATTTCCAGTCACCTCTCTTTTTATTTATCTATACAAATATTTTACCTATTTCAGAAAAATCGTAGGATCTCCTGCTCTTTTTGTAAGATGACCATTTTCCCATATACCCCAATGTATCATCCAATCTTCAAACTCTTTGATCGGACGTTTCTGAAATACCTCTCTTACCGCCGCAACATCCTGAAACCCTGTTGACTGATACATCAGCATAATATCATCTCCCTGTGGTAATCCCATCACATAATGACATCCGGAATTGGCAAGAAGCATCAGCAGGGTCTCGCAGTCATTCTGATCCACAGGCATATGATTGGTATAACATACATCGCAGCCCATTGGCAGTCCATGTAAATGTCCGCAAAAAACATCTTCAAGTCCGGCCCTCAGAAGTTGTTTGGTATCATAGATGTACTCTGGTCCGATAAATCCAACTACTGTATTTACAAGAAATGGTTCATAATGTCTGGCAAGACCATAACATCTGCATTCCATAGTCTGCTGATCACTCTTCCAGTTCCCTTCAGATGACAATTCAGAACCCTGTCCTGTCTCAAAATACATGACATTTTTCCCTTTTGCAGAGCCTTTTTCCCGAAACATTGCATTCGCTTCCTCCATCATCTTTGCTGACACGCCAAAGGCTTCGAGAGAGATTTGTGAGCCTGCAATTGACTGAAAGCAAAGATCGGCTGATCCCTTTCCACTGTTTAATACTTCCATCTGTGTTGTCACATGAGAAAGGACACAGGTCTGAGTGGGAATGTGATACCTGTCCCTGATTTCTCCAAGTGTATTCCATATTGCCAATGTACTGTCGAATGTATCAATAGAAGGATTCAACCCCAACACGGCATCTCCGATTCCGTAGCTTAACCCCTCCAGTGTTGATGCCATGACTCTTTCCACATCATCTACAGGATGATTTGGCTGTAAACGTGAGGCAAGAACCCCCTGTTTTCCAATAGTTGTATTACACGTTGCTTCTACATGGATTTTTTTTCCGGCATAAACAAGATCTAAATTTCCCATAATCTTTGAAATTGCAGCAATCACTTCGCTGGTCATTCCTCTGCTGACTCTTAGGATATCTTCACTTTTTGTATCACTGCTCAGAATCCATTCCCGCATTTCGCCAATCGTTTTATTTTTTATTTCATCATAAACCGTTTCGTCAAGATCATCCTGTATAATTCTCGTTACTTCATCCTTCTCATACGGCACCACTGGATTTTCACGTAAATCGTGTACAGTAAGATTACTCAGAAGTTCTTTCGCTGCAATTCTTTCCTGTTTGTTATCAGCGCTGACTCCGGCAAGTGAATCCCCCGATTTTTCTTCACTCGCTTTTGCCAACACATCTTTTACATCCTTAAACACATAAGTTTTATTATAAAGTCTTGTCTTCAAATTCATCTGTTGTCACCTCCTGTCAGCATCCTTCTGAAAAATCAGAGTCTTAATCACTACCGGAATAACATTTCCACCTGCGACAGGCTTTCCTATATCAATATAATCTCCATTTGTACAGCAAATGCTGTCAATGCAAATGAGTTTTCTTCCGGAATGGTCAAATCGGCGGATTGCCTGTCCCAATGCTTTTCCGATATCTGATTTTATAATTAAAATCATTTTTTTCTCAATGCCAAAATGATTCTGAAAACTTTCCACAAAATTCTTTGCCATATCCTGGATTTCTGCAAAAGTCGGACAGACAGGTCCATCCATTGCAATAGCAATCTGTATGTCATTTTCTCCGTCGAAATAATTTTTGACACGTTGAATTTCATTTTCTATTTCACTGATATCTTCATGACTGCTGCATCGTATCTTTCCAATCGGAATACTCTTGATCGGGAAATCCGTTTCTGTATACTCAATAGTACTTCCGGAAATATCCATTGTAAAGTTTCCTGCTCCAATCACGGTTGCCCGCATTGTTTCTATAGCCTTTACAATTTCTGTTTTTTTAAAATTTAAATTATGTATAATTGCCTCTGCCAGCATCACTCCAATATCTCCAAATGCAAATGTATCATATTTCTGTTCCATACACGCGGCAACACCACCCGAAAAAATGATGATTTCAGGAACTTCATCCACAGAAATCAAATGATTGTTTTTGTAATAATCCAATAGTTCAGTCCGATGATCAAGCCCGATTGCCCGTACAAGCAGATCAGCAAACAAATCTGTTACATTCTTCAGCTTCTGCATATCCACAGCTTCCCCCGGATGGATACCACTTTGTGCCAGGATCTTTTCACTGACGTATGTATATTTTCCATTCTCCACCTTTATCAGTCTCCCACCAATATCAAGACAGGCAGTATCATATACCTCCCCATTTCTAAAATATGCTATGTTGGTGGTTCCGCCGCCTATATCCAGGTTGGCTACCAGTTTTCCTGTTTTCTTTGACAGCTCAGCTGCTCCCGAACCCCTGCCTGCCAGAACAGATTCCAGATCCGGTCCTGCCGTTGCCACAACAAAATCACCTGCCAACCTGCTCAACGATTCTACAGTACTTCTGGCATTTCTCTTAAGCATACTCTCTCCGGTTATTATAATTGCTCCGGTATCCAGTTCCCCGGGTAAAAATCCAGCTCTCTCATACTCTTTTTTTATAATATTCTGAATTTTTGTGCTGTCAATATCACACGAATTCAATAACGGTGTAAAATAAATTTTACTGCGATATAAAATTTTTTTGTCAACAATCTTAGTTTCCGGTATTCTTCCAAATCCAGCAACATCCTTCAGTGTTATTTCAGAAATAATCAACTGTGTTGTTGTGGTTCCAATATCAATACCTACACTTTTAATTACTTCCTCCATGGCTTCTTCCTCTATTTCATTTCCTCGATATAATGAATTGTCTCAAATTGATTTAATTCTGATAAAATATCCATATGATTACTTCTTTTTTTCAGGTCAATGCTTACAAGAAGCACAATATCTTTCGCCTGCAATGTAGTTTTTTTCTGCTTTTCAATTGATGTGATCACATAATCATTTTTCTTTACATAAGTATTTAATTCAGACAGACCCAGATTTCGGTCTACCTCCAGATACAGCTTAAGTACAGATAAATTTTCGTCTATTCGATGACTGACCCTTGTCATAACTGTCATCACAAAAGCCAGCATAACAAAAGCCACAATACTGACCGCAAAACAACCGGAACCAATAGCAATTCCAAGACATGCCGTCGCCCAGAGACTTGCTGCTGTCGTAAGCCCCCGGATATAATTGCGTCCGGTTACCAGGATACTTCCCGCTCCAAGAAAGCCAATTCCACTGATTACCTGTGCTGCCAGACGAGCCGGATCTCCGGTCTGATAATAATCTACGAGATATTCATCCACAACGATAACAAGTGCTGCTCCCATACAAACAAGAGAAAATGTCCTGATCCCTGCCGGCTGTCCGTGTGTGCTTCTCTCAAATCCAATCGCGCCTCCCATGAATGTGGCAAGTAAGAGGCGCAGACATATACTTATTGTATTAAATTCACTCAACCAATTCATAATCCATCCTCCAGATACAACATTACCCCATCACTTTATGCATCACAGGTTTCCTGTTTTCAAAACTGCAATAATAGGAAAATCCCAGTCGTTCCAATGCTTCCATTGCCTTTTCATTTCCAACACCGGCATGCTCCGGACGATGTGCATCCGAACCAATAGTGATAAGTTCTCCGCCACATTGTCTGTACAGAGCTATCAATTTTTCTGCAGGCATGAGATCTTTCAGGCCTCGAAAAAATCCAGAAGTATTAATTTCAATTCCTTTCCCTTGATCCACCACCGTCTGAAATAAATATTCAAACTGCTCATAATGAGGTGTCAGATCATAACAAATCCGGTTATTTTCCAGCATATATCTTGATGGATATGTAATATGCCCAAGCATATCAAAATCATAATTTTTCGTCATATCAATAAGGGCATCTATATAATCTTCATATATTTTTCTTAAATCGCACATCGTAAAATCACTCCATCCAAGGTCTTCATCATGATAAAGGTTATGAACAGAACCAATAATATAATCCAGTTTGCCTGTTGAAATTTTCATAAATTCATCAGTTTGCCTTTTATTTTTCCACGGCTGCCCCAGTTCGACCCCCTTACGAATCCTGATTTTCTCCCGATATTTATTAATTACCTGATCAAGTTCCTGATCTCTTTCTTCAAATGCAAATATCTGCGCAGAAGGTGTTTTTTCCATGATATCCCAATGATCTGTAAAACAAATTTCTTTAAACCCTTTCTGTATCAGCACTTCTGTCATATCTGAAAGAGAAGCTTCGCTGTCAAAAGATGCGTAACAATGTAAATGATAATCAATTTTATATTGCTCCATGCCTTTACCTCCTGCGAAATAGATGCCCCACCAACATATACTATGTCCGTGGGGCAGATATTACTGTTTACTCCGTTCTCAATAACAGACAATTCTGTTATTCTTCCGATTTTCCCGCTAAGAATGGTGTAAACTTATCAATAATATTATCTCTGTCTTTTGCAGCCTGCTCCAGATCCAGATCAACCAGATTTGATATTGGATCCTCGCTATAGCCTTCCGGAATATCAGAAATTACACCCCGTCCTGTAATCGGATATTCCTTCGAATATGCCTGCATCGCTTCATCCGAAATAGCCCAGTCAAGAAAAGTATATGCACATGGATTAATTTCATCCTTTGCGATCAGACAGTTAGCCTCTACATCCCATCCACTTCCTTCTGACGGAAATACGACAGACACTTCATCACCATATTCCTGATAAAGTGTTGCACATCGATATCCCATGGAAATACCGATCGCACACTCACCACCGGCAGCCATTTTTGCCGGTTTGGAACCTGATGTTGTATACTGAGCTATATTATCATTCAGCTTTGTAAGATAATCCCAGCCTTCTTCGTCCCCCATACTCTGTAATATACCATTTACTGTGAGCATGCCTGTTCCTGAAGAAGTTGGATCAGGCATAACGATTAAGCCCTTATATTTCGGATCTACAAGATCTGCAAAGGAATCAGGTACTTCAACACCGGCATTTTCACATTCTTCATTATTTACAAGAAATGCCGTCTCATACACATCAATTCCTGTCCACTTTAACTGACCATCTCCATCCTCATCCGCATCCTTAAAGCGATCTTCAATTTTATCTGCACCTTCCGGTGTATATGACTGAATCAGATTGTAGTCATCCAGCTGTAAAAGAACAGATGCAGATGTTCCCCAGATGACATCTGCCACCGGATTGTCTTTCTCTGCTATTGCCTTTGCGATAATGGTTCCCGTTGCATCTCTTACAATATTTACATCAATATCCGGATATTCCTCATAAAAAGACTGCAGATACTGTTCAATAATATCATCCTCTAATGCGGTATAGACGGTAATTGAGCCTTCGGTTGATTTGGACACAGTTCCATCTGTATCTTCGGATTGTGTTGTTGCAGAAGCACTTTCCTGATCATTTGTAGATTTGACTCCACATCCGGTCAAACTGGAAATTAACATAGTTGTCATAATTGTCATTGCACATAATTTTCTTTTCATAATTATTTCCCCTTTTCTCTTTTATTTAGAAAACGCTTTATTTGCTACGTTATCTACACTTCCGGTATTTAATACTAATTTCTGCTTTTTTTTTCTTTCCGCCTTAACCTCCAGACCTTTTCCTGTTTTCCAGCGTTCCAGTCTCTTCTCCACATAATGGTTTACTACTTCATAAATTGCGCGGGCAAGAATATTAATTAACAGGATCAATAGGGACATGGCTGCCGCAGTTGCATAATCTCCATTATCATCCATATTTAAAATGGCAATTGCAGCCGGTTTCGTCTGTGTGGTATACAAAAATACAATTGCAGATACCGTTACCATAGAATTTACAAAATAGTACATAAAAATTTCCAGTATTGCCGACAGTGACATCGGAACCGTCACATGCGCGAACAGTCTCCAGAACGGAATGGACATTGACTGTGCCACACCTTCATACTCTCCTGAAAGCTTCTTTAAAGAAGTAGTTGCTGTAATAAATGTCACGGAAAACATATGTACAATATTACACAGCATCATAATTTCCATTGTACGATATAATCCATGGAAACTGTTCTCAATGGAAATTCCAAGAAATGGGAGGTCAATCCATTCTTTATTAAAATAAATGATATAAGAAAGACCAAGGACCAGTCCCGGCAATGCCATAGGAAGCATGGAACAGAATCGGCAAAAACTTCTGAGTTTTCCAAACACCTCTGCCTTTTCTATCAGATATGCACTGATAAATACAATTATTGTACCTGTCAATGCGGTCATTCCTGATAATCTGAAGCTATTGATAAAACTTGCACTGCCACTTCCGACAAGCTTTGCCTCAAAATCAAAGTTTTTCAGTGTAAATCCAAGATCCGTTGGCCATCTCTTTACAAATGCGCTCATCGCAACGCTTGCAATCAGTCCGAGAATACAAAAGATAATAATACTGCAGATAATCTGATAAACGATATCTCTGATTTTTGATTTCTCCGGTACAAAGGATACTGCTTTTGTTGACATCTGATCGTTATCGCTTTTTCTGCGCATTACAGAATCAATAATAAATGCAATAAATGCCGGAATAGTGAGAAAGATACCTACAACAGCTCCCATAGACATATTCTGCTGTCCAATCACCTGACGGTATACATCCGTTGCAAGTACGCTGTAATTTCCACCTACAACTGTAGGGGCTCCAAAATCAGTGAAACTTAAAGTAAAGCAGACAATAAAACTGTTGATCAGACCATAGCGGATATTCGGCAGCGTTACTGCAAAGAAACGTTTTACCGGAGCAGTCCCCAGAACAGTTGCCGCCTCATACAGTCGATTGTCTGCATTCTGCAATGCAATGATCAAAACCAGAAATGCCTGTGGAAATGTATAAAAAATTTCTGACATGATAATTCCTGAGAATCCATACAGACCGATATCAATTCCTAATATCTTTGTAAAAAATCCTTTGGTTCCAAATAAATACACAAGTGCCATACCATGTACCATAGTTGGCAAAAACAGTGACAACATACCAAGATATTTATATGCTGTCTTAAACTTCATATTAGTTCTTGTAATTCCATATGCAAACGCAAGTCCAAGTCCTGTACTTGTGATTGCCGTAACAATAGAAACAACCAGTGAATGCCAGATTGACTGCCGCAGCAGAGGATTCTCAAAGTAAGTCTTAAAATTCTCAAGTCCAACATAATTCCCTGCTGTATCGGTAAATACCTTACTCAAAATCATAATCATCGGAACTACCAGAAAGATCATAAAAAAACTAAACATGATTATGATTAATATTTTCTGAACAATCATACTTGGCGTATCGTTTTGGAACTTTGCTATTTTTATTTTATTCATACATCGTTCCTCCCTGATTTGCTGTATACTTCCTGATCCATATCCAGATTATAGTAAAGAAGCTTTCCTTCCTTAAAGTGAATATATATATCATCTCCCTTTTTCAATCCGGATTTCTCAAACTGTTCAGTCGGCATATCCAGAAAAATCACTTCGCTTCCCAATGTATTTGCCTGTCCTTTCCTTCTTAAAGTGAGAGAAATACGAAATGCAGAACCATGAAACTCAATATCCGATACCATAACTTTATAAGAATCCGGCACTCCTTTTCCTACAATCTCTATATTTTCCGGTCGACATGCCTTCACACGAAAACGATTCTTACGCAATGACTCTTTCTGTTTTTCTCCTTTTCCAATATCACTCATCTTCCACCAGTATGGATTTTTATTATCCAACATTTTTTCCTCATCCTCCGAAATATCAGACTGGAAAAAGTTAATCGAACCAATAAAATCTGCCACAAATGGAGAATTAGGATTCTGATAAACCTCAATTGGTGTTCCCATCTGACGGACAACGGCATTATTCATAACAATAATTTTATCTGCCATTGTCAGTGCCTCTTCCTGGTCATGTGTTACCATAATTGTTGTAATTCCAAGATTCTGCTGTAATTCCCGGATCTCTTTTCTTACTTTCTGACGTACCTTTGCATCCAGTGCCGATAATGGCTCATCCAGTAAAAGAAAATCCGGAGATAAAACCAGTGCTCTTGCCAGTGCAACTCTCTGCTGCTGTCCTCCGGAAAGCTGTGCCGGGTATTTATTCATATGCTCCACCAGATTTACCTGCTCCAGTGCATGCTTTACTTTCTCATTAATCTCTGCTTTCTTTATTTTTTTGTTTTTCAGGCCGAAAGCAATGTTATCTTTTACAGTCATATTAGGAAATAGCGCATAAGACTGAAATACAATTCCATAATTTCTCTTCGCCGGAGCCATGTTTGTAGCATCAATACCACGAATATACACTTTTCCGGTTGTTGGTTTTTCGAGTCCCGCCAGAATTCTTAACAATGTTGTCTTTCCGCATCCGGAAGGTCCTAATAAACATACAAACTCGCCTTCTCTGATACTTATGTCAATATTGTGCAGGGCAACAAAATTTCCATACTTTTTACTTACATCCTTAATCGTTAAAAAAGTATTCTCCATAAACAACACTCCCTCCCCTGTTTTACAAAAAAAATAAGGCATTCTGTTCCAGGGAACAAAACACCTTTGTTTAGAAAAATTTTTATATTTTCGTTTTTGTAAGGATAGCACACCCTTTTTTTGTAGTCAAGAAAAATTAATATTTCACCGGAACAGATATACCATAGTACTCCATTCCTTCTTTTAATACCCGGAAGAAATCTATGATATCATTTTCTGTAATTGCACCTAATGCACATAAACGGAAGGTATCAGTCGTAGAAATTTTTCCAGGATAAATAGTAAATCCTCTTTCATAACAATAATCATGAATTTTCTCAAAATTCCAGTTTGGATCATTTGGATATTTAATTGAAACGACCAGACCTGCCTGCCATTCCTTCTTTATGATATCCTGGAATCCAAGTTCATCCTTGCATTCATGAATTTTTTTCCATACACTTAAATGTCTCTCATATTTTTTCATTTCACCTTCCTGCCAATATTCCTTAATAGCCTGAAGTACCGAATAAATCACCTGTACCGGAGGTGTAAAATGCATCTCACCGGTTCTCTTAATAAAGTCATATTGCATATAAAGATTCGTATAATAACTTCTTGTAGGATAATTTTTGGATTTTTCAATGATCTCTGTATTTCCAATGATAAAAGAAAGCCCCGTCATTGCCATAAGGCCTTTCTGAGAACTTGCCATAACAAAATCCAGATTATCCTCTTCCATATTTATCGGAAGCATTGCAAGTGTGGAAGTGGTATCTACAGTAAACACTTTTCCATATTTATGGACCAAAGCTCCAATTTCACGAATTGGATTTAATAAACCGGTTCCTGTTTCATTATGACAGCAATGTACAATTGCAATATCAGGATTGTTTCTAATGGTTTCCTCTACAACTGTCAGATCCGGACGCTCATCATATGGAAATTTGCACTCAACATATGGAATATGATAATAACTTAACACCTCCGCTGCTCTCGCAGAGTATGCACCATTATTAATTATCAACGCTTTTTTTCCTTCAGGAACCAACGAATTCATCAGAACATCAATATTAATTGTACCTGATCCGCAGAACAAAACCGCTGAGTACTTTTCTTTCGGTGCATGTACAATTTTTAATAAGTCTGCGGAAATATTCCTCATGATTTCGCCAAATTCTTTTTCCCTTGGGCAAATATCCGGAACAACCTGTGCATATTTTACAGTATCAGTTGTTGTTGCCGGTCCCGGATTTAATAAGATATTTCTTTTAACTGGCTTTAAAACTTCCATAATATTTTCCTCCTCGTTGTGTCCTGAATATCGTTTAAGTTGCCCCAATTAAAACATGGTGCCAAGTTGATGTCAAATCTTTATTTTATTTTTTTAACTGAATCAAGCAAGTCCCCACCCACTGCTTCAATTGCGAAAAGCAATAAGCAGTGGGTAGGGACTTGCTTGTATCAGGAGTGGTACAAGCCAATCCTGATAAGCTGCGAAGCAGTTATTCGGTGTAGAGCCACGTAGCGAAGCGGATTGCGAATATCC
>CAVCYJ010000080.1:0-12154 GCA_963605995.1 Holdemanella biformis
TAAACTGCGGAGCAGTTATTCGGTTATGAGCAAGTAGCGAAGCGGATTGCGAATTTCCGCTTGATCTTCATACCGATGAAAATGCTGAATCGGTACCATTTATGATAGATTATAGCGAATCAGAAAAAAATGTGCAATGAAAAGAAATAAAAAAATACAGTTGATATTTTCAGAAAAATGCGATACAATTTTAAACATATAAAAAATACTTTATAATAACCTAAAATAAAATGACCGGCGGATATTTGGAGTAGAAGCGGGAAATGCAAGAGGAGGATATGAATAATGTGTGAGAAACTTAAGTATAATGAGCCGTGGATCCTGCAGAGAGCGGATCCCTATGTTTACCGTCACTCAGACGGGAATTATTATTTCACGGCATCAATACCGGCTTATGACCGTATTGTGCTGAGAAGAAGCAGGACTCTGGCAGGTCTGAAAGAGGCAGAAGAGATTACGGTCTGGGAGAAACACAAAGAAGGAATCATGAGTGAACATATCTGGGCGCCGGAACTCCATTATCTGGATGGAAAATGGTATATCTATTTTGCCGGTGGAGATAAGGATGATATCTGGGCTATCCGTCCGTATGTACTGGAATGTGCAGATGCAGATCCGCTTACGGGAACCTGGACAGAGAAAGGAAAGATGGGACGCGCAGATGCGGATGAATTCTCTTTTGAAGCGTTTTCATTGGATGCCACTGTATTTGAAAACAGAGGAAAACGTTACTATGTATGGGCTGAGAAAGTAGGAGTCGGCAAACAGATTTCCAATCTCTATATCAGTGAAATGGAAACGCCATATAAACTGAAAACTGTACAGGTGCTCCTTACGACACCGGATTATGACTGGGAGAGAGTTGGATTCTGGGTAAATGAAGGGCCGGCGGTAATCCATCATGACGGTAAAATTTATCTTACTTATTCGGCATCTGAGACAGGTGTTGCGTACTGTATGGGAATGCTCACGGCGAATGAAGATGCAGATCTTCTTGATCCGAAATCCTGGACAAAGGAACGGTATCCGGTTCTCAGTTCAGACGGGACAAGGAAGATTTACGGACCGGGACATAATTCTTTTACAGTAGATGAAGAGGGAAATCCGGTTATGGTTTATCATGCAAGAACAGAAACTGAAATTGTCGGGGATCCTCTTTATAATCCCAACAGACATGCCATGCTGATGAAAATCCGCTGGGATGAGAAAACGGGCGCACCGGTATTTTCTTACGAGGATTAAAAAATAATGTAATTGTGAAGGTGTTGAACAGTTACGAAAAATATCTGAAAGACAGGAGAATGGTATGAGAAAAAAATGGGGAATGATTCTGGGAGTGGCAGGAATGATGATTCTGGGAACACAGGGCGTATATGCTGCGGAAACTTCCGACAGCACTGCGGAAACTGAGACAGCAGAAGCAGAGACAGATGACATCGAGGGTCAGATAAAGAAAGGCGGTTTCTCTGCGGGAGTTTCCGTACATGACCCGTCCATCATCAAGGATAATGGCATTTATTATATCTTTGGCTCCCATATGGAATCTGCGAAATCCACAGATCTGAGAAACTGGACCAGCTTTTCCAGCGGAGTAAATGCGGACAACAAGCTGTTTGACAATCTCTTTGATGGTGAAGAGGATGGAGATCCGGCGGCATTCAGCTATGTGGGAAAGAATGAAGATGGTGGCTATTCTGTATGGGCTCCGGATGTGATCTATAATGAAAAAATGGGAAAATATGTGATGTATTTCTGCACTACATCATCCTATGTGAAGTCCAATATCTGCTTTGCAACAGCGGACAATATCGAAGGGCCTTATCATTATGAGGACACTTTTCTGTATTCCGGCTATAATTATCATGATGTCAAAGAAAGTAACCTCGAAGAACTGATGGGAACGGACCCGAGACCGTATACAGCGGCATCTTATGACAATAATAACTGGCCGAACTGCATTGACCCGGATGTTTTTTATGATGAAGACGGGCGTATGTGGATGGTTTACGGCTCCTGGTCCGGCGGTATTTTCCTGATTGAAATTGATGAAGAAACCGGCTATCCGATTTACCCGGAAGCAGACGAAGAGAATCATGTGGACAGCTATTATGGTAAGAAGCTTCTCGGCGGTTATCATAATTCTATTGAAGGTCCGCACATTATGTACGACAAGACCGGCGGTTATTATTATCTGTTCCTGTCCTATGGAAATCTGCAGGCAAAAGGCGGTTACCAGATGCGTCTTTTCCGTTGTGATACTGTGGACGGAACTTATACAGATGCAGCGGGTAAGGATATGTATCTCTTTGTAGAACACAAAGACCACGGTCTGAAAATGATGGGAAACTATACGTTCCCAAGCCTTACCCAGACTTACATGGCGCCTGGTGGACAGACTGCATTTGAGGATGAGGATGGCAAACTATATCTGGTTTATCATCAGCGTTTTGCCAAAACCGGAGAACTCCATGAGCCACGTGTCCATCAGCTGTTCCGCACTAAAGATGGCTGGCTTGTGGCAGCACCTTTTGCAACCAGCGGAGAGACACTGAATGAAGAGGGATATTCTGCGGATGAAATCCAGGGTACTTTTTATCTGGTGGATCATGGAACAGATATCTCATCGGCAGTTCATAAACCGGAACAGATCCGGCTTAATGCAGACGGAACTGTCACCGGAGAAGAACAGGAGGGAACCTGGGCGGCAGAGGAGGGCACACCGTATATTGATGTAACTCTTGGTGAGAATACCTACACAGGAGTCGTCCTGGAAATGACTGACGAGGCAGGAAATAATACGATGTGCTTCAGTGCCAAAGGTGAAAATAATGAAACCATCTGGGGTGTAAAATATCTTCTGCCATAACTGTTCAGTATCTTCAGGGTTATGGGTCAGAATCTGCAGAAAAACGGTCAGTATATTCAGCTGTTTTCGGGGCGATATCCGATCGTGATCCGGATATGCTGGTTGTAGTCTCCGAATCCTGCACCGAACAGTGTACATCCACCGGGGTTTTCTGCTCCGGGAAGAACGGAAAAACGAAATTTCATAACTGACTGATCTGTAAGGGAAAGCTGTCCGGTGGAAACATCAGACAGCTTTTCTGCGTCCAGAAAAGTGCCTTCGGGAGTGATCGAGAGTTTTTTTTGCAGGCCATACTGGTTTAAAAACGGAAACCACCAGTCAGGATTATATTTTCCTCTGCGATCTCCGTAATCTCCGGGGCTGGTCCACGTTCCGAGAATTGTACTGTTCAGGGAAAAGGTAATATCGGAGGGCCAGACATTACAGAATCTGGGGGCTTCGGAGCTGATCTCAAAAGAGAGTGCCAGTTCTTCGATCCTGCTGTGTTCCGGAATAAAATTAGGCAGGATATATTCCAGATATCCGGTAGTGAACCAGACGATCTGTGCCTGGAATCGACATGGGTGTACAAAATAGCGCGGCTGATCAAGCTGACCGACAAATGAACTGGCAGTAGCCATGCCACAGGTGGGAGTTACTGAGAAATCAGAAAACTCTCCGACACCAAGTTCGGCACTGTAAACTTGCAGATCTGAGCGGGACAGACTAAAATCAATCAGGAGCTGATCCCACTCTTTGACAGCATAGCATAATTTCTGGGTACCGTGACTTAAAGCTTCATCTCTGAATTCAATCAATCCGGCCTCTTCGAGAAGACTGAGGTGGGGAGAAAGCGTTGTGACCGGAAGCTGCAGTGCCTGTGCAAGCTGCTTAATATTCAGTCCTTCCTGTTCCTGAATCAGCCGCAGGATTCTGACCCGGACAGGGGAACCAAGAGTTTTGAAAATGATAAGTCCATCTTCAACAGAACAGGATTTCATACAAAAAACCTCCTTTTCTGACGGATTTCCGTGTAGATAATACTAAACAATAAATTTTAGAAAAATACGTTTTGATTAGCTATTTTACCATAAAACTGGTCAAAAAAACAGAGTAAAACAGCGGAAATATTGTTAGATTGACGAATAAATAACGTAATTATATTTTAGATAAAACTAAAATAATAAAAATAAATCAAAAATATATTGACATTTAGAAATATTAATTGTATAATATCAACATAAACCGGAACAAAAAATATAAAAGTTGTGCAAAATAACCATAACAAAGAATGGCGCCGTATATTTTAAAAAAACTCGAATTGATTATGAAGTTTGTGCAATAGCATCATTGAAACCGGAAAGCACAGAGAAAACCTTAAAAGGAGGATTTTTTTATGAAGAGAAGAAAATTATTCGCATTACTTATGACTGCAGCGATGGCAGTATCCAGCATGAGTATGGCAGTGAATGTGTTTGCGGAAGACGAGGACACAACAGAGGAATCTGCTGAGAGCGAAGAAACGGCTGAAGGAGAACCTACTGCAGTAACAACCGTAGGTCCTGATGATGGAACAAAATTTGAAATGTGGTCATTCGTAGATCTTCACAATGAATTTTACGGAAAAATGGTAGAGAAATGGAATGAAGAGAATCCGGACAAACAGATCCAGGTCACATTCAGTACATATCCATATTCTGACATGCATAACAAATTGATGATGTCCTTACAGGCCGGCGAAGGTGCACCTGACCTCTGTGACATTGAGATCGGACAGTTCCCGAACTATTCCGGAGATGACAGCCCGCTGTATTCCCTGAATGATGCACTTGCTCCATATGAAGACACGATGGTAGAGTCCAGACTTGACGTTTACTCCAAGGCGGACGGAACAAGGATCGGTGTTCCTTTCCATGTAGGTGCTACAGTAATGTACTGGAACGCAGAACTTCTGGAATCTTACGGATTAGATTACAAATCTGTAAAGACATGGGATGATTACACCAAACTCGGTGAAGAATTAAAAGAAGCTTCCAACGGTGAAGTATATCTGACATCTGTTGATACAGGAAGTGTTGACTGGATGTGGCTTGCAATGGCTGAAAACGGAGAAGACTGGACAGGCGGCCAGGACGGAACTGTCAATGTTCAGCTTGATTCTGTAAAAGAAATGCTCACAATGCAGCAGAACTGGTTAAACGATGGAATCGCAATGATATCCACAGACGGACATGTTGACCTTGAGGCTGGTTTTTCAAATATCATGGACGGCAAGATTGCTTCCTTCCCGAAAGCTATGTGGTACATGAGCCGTTTCAAAGATTATATGCCGGAAATGGAAGGCAAATATGATATTACAACCTGCCCTGTATTCGAAGAAGGACAGAAATGCTCCGTTGGTATCGGCGGTACAGGTACAGTTGTAACAAATCAGTGTGAAGATCCTGAACTTGCAGCTGAATGGCTTGCATGGGCTAAATGCTCTGAGGAAGGTGAAAACCTGATCTGGAATGAACTTGGATTTGATGTCTGCAACACAGCTTTATGGTCTGACGAAGATTTCGCTTATGACGAATCAAATGTTTACAACACATTCTTCCGTGTAAAACCATACGAAGTTCTGAATGAACTTGCTGAAAATGATGCAATCGGAACTATTTACACAACAAAGAATTCTCCGACACTGAATGACTACATGTGCACAACAACGCTGAATAATGTGTTAGAGGATGGCATGGATGTAGATGAAGCACTTCAGGATGCACAGGATTATCTGGACTTTGAGTGTGAATAAAGGATAACTGTTCACTGTTTAAGTGAATAATGAATGGAAACTGTGGTGAGACTGCAGCGACCGGAATGATATGGGAGGCCAGGGAACCGCATTCCCTGACCTCCTTTACTGTTATCCTGGACAGAAATCAGATTCTTATATTATAAGGATTTGATTTCTCTTCAGGATGGCAGTGCTTATCGGAACAGTTACGAAAATACTATAATATTTCAATGGAAGAGGAGGAATTCATTGTGAATAAAGTAAAAAAGATGCTCTATTCTCAGAAGGTGGCACCGTATGTATTCGTGCTTCCGTTCGTTATCAGCCTTCTGATATTCTGGTTATATCCGCTCATCAGTGGTATTATTATGAGCTTTCAGGATATTTCCTTCGGTGGTTCTGAGTGGGTCGGTTTAAAACATTATCAGAAACTGGCATCTGACAAGTTCTTCAGAACAGCCGTGTGTAACAGTGTGGAATATATGATCCTGACACTGGTACTGCTGATCCCGATCCCGATGCTCCTTGCTGTATTGATGGAAAGCCGTATTACCAAAGCAAAAGGCGTATGGAAAGTGATCATGTATATCCCGGCACTGACATCTGTAGTTATTTCCGGTATGTTATTCCGACTGATGTTCTCAGAGGGTGACAACGGACAGATGAACCAGTTAATGCATATGCTTGGAAAGGCAAGTATTCCGTGGCTGAAAGCCAAGACTACCGCCTGGATAGCTCTGCTGCTGCTCTGTATGTGGAGATGGACCGGTGTTAATATGCTGTACTTCATTTCCGGTTTAAAGAGCATTGATACATCTATTTATGAATCAGCAGATATCGACGGTGCCAATGCAAGACAGAAATTCTGGTATCTGACACTGCCGCTTCTGAAACCGACAACAATCTACGTTATCACGATTTCCGTATATGCAGGTCTGTCCATGTTCCTTGAGAGCTTCATGCTGTGGAATGGTAACTCATCTCCGAAGAACATCGGTCTTACGATCGTAGGATATCTGTATAAACGTGGTATTGAGAAAAACGATATGGGTTATGCGTGTGCTGTAGGTATGGTGCTTTTGGTCATTGCTCTGGCGATCAATGTTATCCAGCTTGTGGCAACAGGAACATTCAAGAAGGAGGAAAAGTGATATGGCAAAAACAGCTCAGCCAAAGACAATGGAATCCAATCATAAAATTGCGACTGTATTATCCACAGGACTTTTTGCTGTTATCTGTGTGTTGATCGCATTTCCGCTTCTTGCAGGCTTCTTCGCTTCTTTCCAGGAAGGCCGTGAAGTAGTTATGAAAGGTATGTCCCTGAATCTTGATTTCTCAAAGATGCATCTGGATAACTACAAATACCTGTTCTCCGGAAACACAGATTCAAAAAAATATTTCATGTGGTATAAAAACAGTCTGATCCTGACACTGATCACAGTAGTTCTGACACTGCTGGTATGTTACTTCATCGCATATGGTCTGACCATGTACAAATTTAAACTCCAGGGATTCTTATTCTTTCTGGTAATTGCAACTATGTGTGTTCCTTTTGAAATTTTAATGCTTCCTCTTTATAATGAAGTAACAAATCTCGGGATCATCAATACAAGAGCAGGTGTTATCCTTCCCGGATTATGCGCTGCTTCGACGATTTTCTTCTTCAAGCAGTATATGCAGAGTCTTCCGAAAGAGCTTCTGGATGCAGGAAGAATCGACGGATGTACAGAATATGGTATCAGTGTTAAAATCATGATGCCGATTACAAAACCGGCCTTTGCATCTATGGCAATCCTTTGTGCGATGGGTTCCTGGAATAACATGTTATGGCCGATGCTGGTCTTCCGTGATACCAGCAAGTTTACACTTCAGATTGGTCTGAATACCCTGCTTACACCTTACGGAAATAACTACAACCTTCTGATCGCAGGTTCCATGTTCGGTATCCTTCCGATTCTGATCATTTACCTGATCTTCCAGAGATACCTCATTGATGGTATGACATCCGGTGCAGTTAAAGGTTGATAAATTACAAAGGAGGTTTAAAAATATTATGGCAAAACAGGCAAAAATGGTAGTGGACAAAGCATTCTCCATTTCCGGAATCGACAAAAGAATTTATGGCTCCTTTATTGAACATCTGGGAAGAGCCGTGTACGATGGAATTTATCAGCCGGGACATCCGCTTTCCAATGCTGACGGATTCCGTAAAGATGTTATTGATCTGGTAAAAGAACTGGATGTGCCGATCGTACGTTATCCGGGTGGAAATTTTGTATCCAACTTTTACTGGGAAGACAGTGTGGGACCGGTTGAGGAAAGGCCTCACAGACTGGAACTTGCATGGAGAAGCCTGGAAAAGAATGAAGTAGGGCTTCATGAATTTAAGAAATGGGCTGATGCTGCAAACTCAGAAGTGATGATGGCAGTTAACCTCGGAACAAGAGGAATCACAGATGCCTGCAACCTTCTGGAATACTGCAACCATCCGGGCGGAACCAAATACAGTGATCTGCGTATCAGACACGGACAGAAAGAACCGTACGGATTCAAAACCTGGTGTCTCGGAAACGAAATGGATGGTCCATGGCAGATTGGTCACAAGACTATGGATGAGTACGGAAGACTGGCAGAAGAGACAGCCAAAGCAATGAAGCTGATCGATCCGTCTATCGAGTTCGTTGTATGCGGAAGCTCCAATCAGGAGATGCCGACTTTCGCACTCTGGGAAGATCATGTGCTGAGTCATACTTATGATTATGTAGATTATTTATCTCTTCATACATATTATGGAAACCGTTCTGACGACAGCAATGATTTTCTTGCAAAATCCGATGATATGGATGAATTTATCCGCACTATCATTGCAACCTGCGATTATGTAAAAGCAAAAAAACGCAGCAAAAAGAATATGTACCTCAGCTTTGATGAGTGGAATGTATGGTATCATTCCAATGCTGCGGATAACGATATTACAGAGAATCATCCATGGCAGGTGGCACCGCCGCTTCTTGAGGATATCTACAACTTTGAGGATGCTCTGCTGGTAGGTCTGATGCTGATCGTTCTCATCCGTCATTCTGACAGAGTAAAAGTAGCGTGCCTTGCACAGCTCATCAATGTTATTGCTCCGATCATGACAGATCCGAACGGTGGCGGTTCCTGGAAGCAGACTATTTTCTATCCGTTTATGCATGCCTCCAAATATGGCCGTGGTATTGCACTCCAGCCGGTAATCTCCTCCACGGAGCATGAGACGAGCGGACATGGAAGCATCACAGATATTGAAGCAGTTGCTGTTTATAATGAAGAAAAAGAAGAAGTTACGATCTTCGCAGTAAACAGAAATCTGAAAGAAGATGTTGTTCTCAACACAGACGTAAGAAGTTTCGAAGGCTACAGAGTTGCTGAACATATCGTACTTGAAAGCGATGATCTGAAAGTAGTCAACGCATTTGGACAGGAAAACGTAAAACCAAAAACAACAGAGCAGACAACCATGGACAATGGCGAACTGACAAGTATGCTTCACAAAGCATCCTGGAACGTGATCCGTCTTGTAAAAGATAACAAATAAGAAGATATAAAAAGAGAACCGTATGAGTGATAAAATTCATACGGTTCTTTCGATATCCTCATATTTCTGTGTCCTTTTTCTATTTGATCAGATATGGCTGAAGCGTCTGCAGTGTATATTCATGCAATGCTTCCTTTTGGTTTCTGTCAATCTGCAGATAGTGGGCGTAGAGTACATCCAGAACCAGCAGGATCGGAAACTGAGGGGAAATGATATTTCCATATTCCAGATGCTCCATACTTGCGAAAATCAGTGTCTCATCGCAGAATTCCAGATAGGCTCTATCCTGCCTTGCTGTCATAAGAAGAGTGTAGGCACCGCGCTGATGGGCTGCCTTCAGAGAAGAAATAATATCATCTGTCTGTCCGCTGACGCTGATTCCGATGACCAGACAGCTTTTATCCAGAATTACAGAGTTCATCTTCATAATATGGCTGTCTGTGACCGCTTCAATATTCAGACCGATACGCATGAAACGAAGCTTCATTTCCTGTGCGGCAAGTCCGGAGCTGCCTCTGCCGTAAACATAAACGCGGGGTTTGGAAACCAGCAGATTTGTGATCCGTGTGATCTGCGTTTGGTTCAACAGAGCATTAGATTTGTTCAGAAGTTCCTGATAAGTGTTAAATTCCGACACTTCGAAATTCGGAATATTTTCTTCCGATTCAGGAGCCAGACTCTGTTTATATTCATAAATAAACTCCCGGTATCCATGAAAGCCGCATTTCTGGGCGAAACGGGAGAGGGAGGCTTCAGATACATAAAGAATACCGGAAATATGTCTGGAAGAAAAATCTTTTTCTTCTGTATTGTGCATAAAAAAATCGGCAATCGTCCTTTCCAGAGGGGTGAAGGTATGATAATAAGATTCAATTAACGGAATGATTTTACGTTTGCTTAATGACATGATCTGTCAGATCCTTTCTGCATGTTTTGGCTGAAAATATCTCGTCCTTCGGTAACATCATTATTATAATACTCTGAGGCTGCTTTCTCAACATGCCATGCAAATAATTTCTGTATAATTTAAAAATAAAGAAAGTAATTTCAAAAAGCAAAGAAAAACAGATGTTTAAAAATAACAGAAGCAGCAGAGGATGAAAGAAAATTCTAAAGAATGGACATTTGTTGAAAATAAATTCACGACGAATTATAATGAGGTCAATCTGAAACCAGACAGCGGAACGGACAGGATACAGTGCTGAAAACGCAGGCAGAAGGTACGGCGGACAGTAACAGGTTCTGTCAGAACATGCCATAATGAAAGGAAGAAGAAAGATGATTATCTATACAGGAAAAGATTACAGTGACGTAAGCAGAAAAGCAGCAAATATTATGTCTGCCCAGATTATTATGAAGCCAGATGCGGTTCTCGGACTGGCAACAGGATCCACACCGGTCGGACTGTATAAACAGCTCATTGAATGGTACAAAAAAGGTGACCTTGATTTTTCACAGATCACATCCGTAAACCTGGATGAGTATAAAGGGCTTTCGGGTGATAACGACCAGAGCTACCGTTATTTCATGAACACAAACCTGTTCGACCATGTAAATATTGACAAAACCAGAACCTATGTACCAGATGGACTGGAAGAGGACAGTGCCAAGGCATGCGCTGATTATAATGCGATCATCCGCAGTGTTGGCGGCATAGATATGCAGCTTCTGGGCATCGGCGGAAACGGACATATCGGATTTAACGAGCCGGGAGCGGCTTTTGAAAAAGAAACCCACTGTGTAGACCTTACAGAGAGCACTATTAAGGCGAATGCAAGATTCTTCGAAAGCATGGATGAAGTTCCGAAACAGGCATATACTATGGGAATCAAGAACATTATGGCAGCAAAGAAAATCCTTCTCGTAGCAACAGGAAATGCCAAAGCAGATGCACTGTACAAATCCCTGTACGGACCGATCACACCGAATGTACCGGCATCTATCCTTCAGCTTCATCAGGATGTAACTGTAGTAGCAGATGAAGACGCATTAAGCCTTATTAAAGAAAAAGGACTTCTGTAATTTTTGCCTCTGTGAGATAATGACAGTATATAGTTGAAACGGGCAGATTTCTGTTTCCGAAATAAATGGAAAACTGCCCTGACAGCAGGAATTCGAGGAGAAAAGAGGCAAAATCAGATGATTATAAGGAATGGAAAAGTTTTTCAGGAAGATGGCAGTTATAAAATAACAGATCTTTATATAGAAAATGGAAGGATTGTGGCTTCTGCAGAGGAAGTGGCAGATAAAACAGAACTGGATGCATCAGGAATGAAGGTTTTGCCCGGTCTGGTAGATATCCACAGCCACGGAGCAGTCAGACATGATTTCTCAGATGCAAATGTTGACGGATTACGAACAATTCTTCAATATGAAAAATCTCAGGGAATCACATCCTACTGCCCGACATCCATGACACTTCCGAAAGAAGAACTGCTTAAGATTTTCCAGACTGCGAAGGATGTAAAACAGGATGAAACCTGTGCCCGTATTGTCGGCATAAATATGGAAGGACCTTTTCTCGATCCATCCAAAAAAGGAGCGCATGTAGAAGGCTATATCCGCAAACCGGATATTGAATTTTTCAGAGCGTGCAATGAAGCGGCAGGCGGGCTGATCAAACTGGTAACACTTGCTCCAAATATGGAAGGTTCCGAGGAATTTATCAGAGAATTACATAAGGAAGTGGTTATTTCTGTCGGACATACAGCAGCAGATTATAACTGTGCTGCAAGGGCAATGGAAGAAGGCGCGCTTCATGTGACTCATCTTTATAATGCCATGAACCCTATGGGGCACAGAGAACCCGGAGTGATCGGTGCTGCAGCAGACAATCCGGATTGTATGGTGGAACTGATCGGAGACGGGATCCACATCCATCCGGCAACTGTGCGCAATACCTTCCGCCTTTTCGGAGACAGCAGAGTAATCCTTATCAGTGACTCCATGATGGCAA
>CAVCYJ010000081.1:0-4709 GCA_963605995.1 Holdemanella biformis
TACTGAAAAGTTACAAAATTTAACATGGATAATAGATAAAGGAGGTGCTTTACCTATGAAAATGACATTTCAGCCGAAAAAAAGATCAAGAGCGAAAGTTCATGGCTTCAGAGCTCGTATGAGCACAAAAGGTGGTCGTAAAGTATTAGCTGCCAGAAGATTAAAAGGAAGAAAGCATTTATCAGCCTAAGAATAAGACCGCAGTTATGTGGTCTTTTCTTCTCTTAAGAAGAGATTATGAAGGGGGATTCTATGCAAAGATCAGAGTCCTTAAAAAAAAATCAAGATTTTCAAAAAGTATACAGAAATGGAACATCAAAAGGTAATCGGTATCTGGTGATGTACGTACTGAAAAATCAGTACATGAAGAATCGTCTGGGAATATCAGTAAGTAAAAAAGTAGGGAATAGTGTGGTTCGCCACAGACTCACCAGATTGATAAGAGAAAGTTATCGGTTAAATGAAGCGGAATTTGAAAATGGTCTTGACATTGTAGTAGTTGCGCGCCCTCAGGCAAAGGACAGAACCTATCGCGAGGTAGAGAGTGCACTGATGCATCTGGCAGGCAAGCATTGCATAGCAGGTAAGAACAATGATGAAGAAGTTTCTGATCAGAATAATTAAACTCTATCAAAAATATATATCGCCGATGAAGAGAACAAAATGTCCTTATATTCCCACATGTTCTCAATATGGTTTAGAAGCAATCGAAAAATATGGTGCATTAAAGGGCGGTCTCCTTGCGGCATGGAGGATACTTCGCTGTAATCCTTTTTCACATGGAGGCTATGACCCTGTACCGTAAAGACAGGAATGTACCGGAAAATTGAATATCGATCAAAGGAACCTCCTGTCATTTATGGATTCTAGGAGGAAATGAACTTGGAAATGATTTTAGCGACAAAGAGCAGCATTCCTGTTATCGGTCAGCTTGCGACCGTCATGGGATGGATCATGGATGGAATTTACAGACTGCTGAACGTATTTGGAATTCAGAACATCGGTCTGTGTATCATTATATTCAGTATCCTTATTTATGCTCTTATGACCCCACTGCAGATCAAACAGCAGAAGTTTTCCAAACTGAGTGCGATCATGCAGCCGGAACTTCAGAAGATTCAGAAGAAGTACAAGGGAAAAAATGACCAGGTATCTATGCAGAAAATGCAGGAAGAGACACAGGCCGTATATCAGAAATATGGCGTATCTCCTACAGGAAGCTGCGTACAGCTTGCAATTCAGTTCCCTATTTTGATGGCATTATACCAGGTTATCTACAAGATTCCTGCATATGTAGGCAGTGTTAAGGATATCCTTTCATCTGCAGTTACAAGCATCACAGGTGTCAGCGGATATACAGACATTCTGCAGCAGTTCATCACGGACAATAAGATGTCCAGAGTTAAACTTATTATGGATGGAAGCAATGCCACAAGTAATTCCGTAACAGATTTCTTATATGCATTATCACCTGATCAGTGGAAGAGCCTGGCTGAGACAAGCCAGTTTTCAGGATTTACCGATACACTGAACAGCACAGCAAAAGAGATTTCTCATGTACAGAACTTCTTTGGACTGAACATCGCTGATCAGCCACTGACTTATATCAAAGCAGTTCTTACCGGTGGATCTATCCTTCTTGGAATAGCTGCGATCCTGATCCCGATCCTTGCGTGGGCTACACAGATGATCAACTTAAAGCTGATGCCTCAGGCAGCACAGCAGGGTAATGGAGATTCACAGCAGGATGCAATGATGAATTCCATGAAGACCATGAACACAGTAATGCCGCTGATGTCAGCTGTATTCTGTTTCACATTCCCTGCTGGTCTTGGTATCTATTGGGTAGCAAGTGCAGCAGTACGAAGCGTACAGCAGCTCATTATCAACAAACACATGGACAAGATCCAGATCGAAGACCTGATCAATGAGAATATGAAGAAAATGGAGAAGAAACGCGAAAAAGCGGGACTTCCGCCTCAGAAAATCACAAATCAGGCTCATCAGAGTGTCAAAAATATCAATAAGATTGAAAAAGGCATGAGCAATACTGATGCCGGGACAAGAGCAAAGAAAGTCGAAGAATCTTACAAAAACGCAGAAAATGCAAAACCAGGCAGTATCACTGCAAAAGCAAATATGGTGAAAGCATTTGATGAGCGGAATAAGAAGAAGTAGTCAGGAACGGAGGGGTTGGCATGGAGGATTATATCCAGTTTTCAGCGAAAACAAAGAGTGAAGCAATCACAAAAGCCTGTATCGAGCTTGGTGTATCCAGTGACCAGCTTGACATTCAGGTAATAACAGAGGGCAGCAACGGATTCTTTGGAATCGGAAGCAAGCCTGCAATTATCAAGGTTCGCAAAATTGAACCGGTTTCTGAAGAGCAGGAAATGAAAGAAATCGTAGAGACAGTAAAAATTGATTCTTTCAAAGAAGAACCTGTCATGGAAGAAAAGAAACCGGAACCTGTAAAACAGGAAAAGAAGGAAACAAAATCTGTTTCTGAGAGACCAAGGCAGCCGAAGCCTGCAAGAGATAAAGCTGTAAAGGAAAAACAGCCAAGAGAACCGAAAAAAGATTTCAGAGAGCCAAAACAGATCAGAGAAAAAGAAGAAAAACCTGTAAAATCTGTAAAACCAGCGAAGCCGGTAGAAATCATTACTGACCCGGAAGAAATCAAAGAAGTAGAAAACAGAGCAAAGGAATTCCTGCGTGATGTATTTGCCTCAATGAATCTCGGAGAAGTGGAGATAACATCTGAATACAATACGACGGACGGAAGCCTGGAAGTTGATTTCGAGGGTGAGGATATGGGTATCCTCATTGGCAAGAGGGGTCAGACTCTCGATTCTCTTCAGTATCTGACAAGCCTTGTAGTAAACAAAGGAAAATCAAATTACATCCGTGTAAAACTTGATACCGAAGATTACCGCAAGCGCCGTAAAGAAACACTGGAGAATCTTGCAAGAGGTATCGCTTATAAAGTAAGAAAGACCCGTAAACCGGTCATTCTTGAGCCAATGAACCCTTATGAGAGAAGAATCATCCATTCTGCTCTTCAGGGAAATAAATTTGTTGAGACAGTAAGTGAGGGCGAAGAGCCATACCGTCATGTAGTGGTTAAATTAAAAAGATAAAAAGATAAAAAGATAAAAAGAATGTTATTCTAGGTGAAAGCGTGAATAACACGTAGCTTTGCGTGTGTACTTTTGCCTGGAGTAACATTTTTTATATCATAGAAAAAATGAATCTGTGATGTTCCATGATATGAAAAGTTCTCCTGATAAATTTAATATTAATATAATAATATTAATATGATAAGAACAAAGACTGAGACAAAATAATGAAATATAAATAAATCGAAGAGAAACTAGAGTTTGTGTACATAATAGAGACATTACAAAGGAAAAGTTTAATCTGTAATGTTTTTGTTATCTGCACAAAATATAAATTGAACAGATACCATCAGTATTTGAATTTTGGAGTTCAAAAGATTTGCCGTATAAGTATGAATAATTTTGAACTTTAATTTTAATATCATTATATTACACGTATATAAACAGATATATAAAATTGAACTTAAAATATTGAAAATAGTGAGGAGGAAAAATGGAAACAACAATTGCAGCAATTTCCACAGCCATGAGTGCATCCGGGATTGGAATTGTCCGTATCAGCGGAGAGAATGCCATGGATGTGATTTCCTGCGTATACAGATCAAAAGGCGGAAAGAAAAATATAAAAGAAGTTCCGACTCATACTATCCACTATGGATACATTTATGACGGAGAGGAACTGATAGATGAAGTTCTGGTCATGATCATGCATGCACCGAGAACATTTACAGGAGAGGATACTGTGGAAATCGACTGCCACGGCGGCGTATATGCCATGCGCAGAGTTCTCGAAACTGTATTAAAGAACGGTGCACAGATAGCAGAACCGGGAGAATTTACCAAACGTGCATTTCTGAATGGCCGAATGGATCTGTCTCAGGCAGAAGCGGTTATGGATGTCATTCATGCAAAAAGCGAATATGCTCTGCGAAGCTCTATGGATCAACTTCGGGGTTCTGTGCAGAAAGCAATCCGCGAAATCAGAGAGAAACTGATCTATCATATTGCGTATATAGAATCAGCACTTGATGACCCGGAGCACATCAGTCTGGATGGATATCCCCAACAGCTTCTGGGAGTTGTGGATAACGAGCAGAGAGAGGTAAAGCGATTGTTGAAAACTTCTTCTGACGGAAAGATGATTCAGGAGGGAATTCAGACAGTCATACTTGGTAAACCAAATGCAGGAAAATCATCTCTGCTGAATCTCCTGATAGGAGAAAACCGCGCGATTGTAACAGATATCGCAGGAACAACCAGAGATATTCTGGAAGAATACATTACACTTCACGGGATTTCTCTGAAAATCATTGATACAGCCGGAATCCGTGAAACTAAGGACATTGTGGAGAAGATTGGAGTAGACAGAGCCAGGGAAATGGCTCAGAATGCAGACCTTATCCTTTACGTAGTAGATTCTTCTGTTCCACTTGATGAAAATGACGAAGAAATTATGGCCATGCTTACTGGAAAAAAGGCAATTATCCTGTATAATAAAACTGACCTGACACCGGTGATCCAGCCGGAACTTCTGAAAGAAAAAACAGGACACCCGGTAATCCCGATTTCTGCAAAAGAAGAAAAAGGAAT
>CAVCYJ010000081.1:5104-12000 GCA_963605995.1 Holdemanella biformis
AAGATTATGATATTGTCGTAGTCGGTGCCGGCCATGCCGGATGTGAGGCAGCACTTGCAGGTGCACGTCTCGGTCTGAATACGATCATGTTTACTGTAAGTGTAGACAGTATTGCATTGATGCCGTGTAATCCAAACGTAGGCGGCAGCTCAAAAGGACATCTGGTAAGAGAACTGGATGCCCTTGGCGGTGAAATGGGAAAGAACATTGACAAGACCTTTATCCAGTCAAAAATGCTCAACTGTTCAAAAGGTCCTGCAGTCCATTCTCTCCGCGCTCAGGCGGATAAACAGGCATACAGTACTGAAATGAGAAAAACATTGGAAAATACCCCGAACCTTACCATCAAACAGGGCGAAGTAACAAAACTTCTAGTTGAAGATGGCAGGATCACAGGTGTAAAAACATATTCCGGTGCTGTTTATAATTGCAAAGCAGTAGTTCTCTGTACGGGAACCTATCTGAAGGCAAGATGTATCTATGGGGATATAAGCAATTATACAGGTCCGAACGGACTTCAGGCAGCCAATTACCTTACAGAGTCTCTGAAAGAACTGGGAATCGAAATGTTCCGTTTCAAGACAGGAACTCCGGCCCGAATCGCAGGAAACACTATCGACTACAGCAAAATGGAAGAACAGTTTGGTGATGAGAGGGTTGTCCCATTTTCATTTTCAACGGATCCGGAGGACGTTCAGATCGAACAGAAATCCTGCTGGCTAACTTACACAAACCAGAAAACACACGAAATTATCCGCGCAAATCTTGACCGGTCTCCGTTATATTCCGGAATGATCGAGGGAACCGGCCCACGTTATTGTCCGTCTATCGAAGATAAAGTAGTCCGTTTCGCAGATAAAGAACGTCATCAGGTATTTATCGAACCGGAGGGACTTTACACAAATGAAATGTACATTGGAGGAATGTCCAGCTCCCTTCCGGAGGATGTACAGGAAGAAATGTATCACTCTGTACCGGGACTGGAACATGCCAAAATCGTGAAAAACGCATATGCCATAGAGTATGACTGCATCAATCCGCGCCAGTTATATCCGACACTGGAATTTAAGAATATCAAAGGTTTATTCAGCGGCGGTCAGTTTAACGGAAGCTCCGGATACGAAGAAGCGGCCGCACAGGGACTGATAGCGGGAATTAATGCAGCTATGGAGATAAAAGGGCAGGAACAGCTTATTTTGGACCGTTCAGAGGCATATATCGGCGTTCTTATCGATGATCTTGTAACAAAAGAGAACCACGAACCGTATCGTATGATGACCAGCAGGGCCGAGTACAGACTTCTTCTCCGTCAGGATAATGCAGACCTGAGACTTCGCAAAAAAGGCTATCAGGTAGGTCTTATCAGTGGAGAAGAGTATCAGAAGATTCTTACAAAAGAAGATGAAATTGCAAAGGAAATCGAACGAATTGAGCATACGCATACAGGTACAAGCGAAGAAGTTCAGAAACTTCTTGAGACATATGGAAGCACACCTCTGAAATCAGGAACAACACTTGCAGAACTGATCCGCCGTCCGGAACTTTCCTATGAAGTAATTGCACCAATAGATAAAAAGCGTCCGGAACTTCCATGGGATGTACAGGAACAGGTAAATATTAACATCAAATACGACGGTTATATCCGCAGACAGTTAAAGCAGGTAGAACAGTTTAAGAAACTTGAAACGAGGAAAATCCCTGCGGATATTGATTATGAAAAAGTAGGAAGCCTGCGAATCGAGGCCCGCCAGAAACTGGAATTATACAGACCGATTTCCATTGGTCAGGCATCGCGAATTTCCGGCGTTTCCCCGGCGGATATCTCTGTCCTTCTGGTTTATCTTTCAAGTGCAGGAAAATAAAAAGAAAATAATAAATACTATATATGGTGCTTTAAAAAAAGAAAAGTACATTATATAGAACAATAAATATAAAAAGTTCCATATAACGTACTAAAAATAGAGAAAAAAGCAATAAAAAAGCAAAAGGCAGAAGAATAAAAAAGGAGAAAAAAGATATGCCATACAATCTGTCAACATTGGAAAACGGATGCAAAGAATTAGGCATAGAGCTGAATGAAAAACAGAAAAATCAGTTTATCCAGTTCTACGAATTTCTGGTAGAGAAGAATAAAGTCATGAACCTTACAGGAATCACAGAATTCGAGGAAGTACTCACAAAACATTTTCTGGACAGCCTTGCCTGCGTAAAAGCAGTTGATATGACAAAGGTAAAAACAATCATGGATATCGGTACAGGAGCCGGATTTCCGGGAGTTCCGTTAAAGATTGCATTTCCACATCTGGAAGCGTGTCTGCTGGATTCGCTTAAGAAGAGAGTAAACTTCCTGGAAGAAAGCTTCCGGCTTCTTGGCCTGGAGGGAATCAAAGCAATTCATGGAAGAGCAGAAGAGTATGCAAAGAATAAAGAATACCGTGAGAAATATGATCTCTGCGTATCCAGGGCAGTGTCAAATCTGGCTACTCTGTCAGAGTATTGTCTTCCTTATGTAAAGACTGGCGGAACATTCATTTCCTATAAGTCAGGAACAGTACAGGAAGAAGCAAAGGAAGCAGAAAAAGCAATCAGGATCCTTGGCGGTCAGGTAAAAGACATTACTTACTTTAAGCTTCCGGATTCCGAGATTGACCGTTCTCTTGTTATTGTAGATAAGAAGAAACTCACACCTGGAAAGTACCCGCGCAAGGCAGGAACACCGTTAAAAGAACCGTTATCATAAAAATATTAATAAGATCAATAATAAATTATAGCTGCCCCGAAAAAAACGGTATGAAAATGCCGGATTCCGGAGCGGCTGTTTTTTTCTCACATAAACATCACAGAATAATCACACTTTTATCCTAATTTCATCACAAGTTCATCATAAACTGTTCTTATAGAGATGTCCTCGGGTTCCCCCATTCTCTGTTTCACCTGGGGACATTTTCTATATTTTCTGGCAAAAACGTACTCCCGGAGTTTTTTCTGCATTCACTTTTGCGACCACAGGAAAGATTCAGAGAGTACATAAAATTTAAAAGGAGGAGAACACATTGATTGAAGTAAACAATCTGGTCAAACGATATGGCGACCATACGGCAGTTGACCACCTTTCCTTTAAGATAGAGAAAGGTAAAATCTACGGATTTCTTGGCCCCAATGGTGCAGGAAAATCCACCACAATGAATATGATAACCGGATACATTGCATCCACGGAGGGAACAGTCAAGATTGACGGACACGATATCCTCGAAGAACCGGAAGAGGCAAAGAAATGTATCGGTTATCTGCCGGAGCAGCCGCCAGTCTATTTTGATATGACAGTTCTGGAATATATGAAATTCGTGGCAGATCTCAAAAAAATTCCAAAAGATAAAAAGGCAGACATGATCGAAGAGGTCATGGACATGGTAAAGATTTCCGATATGCGAAACCGTCTGATCAAGAACCTGTCAAAAGGTTACAGACAGAGAGTCGGTCTTGCAGAAGCAATCATGGGATATCCGGAAGTGATCATCCTGGATGAGCCGACGGTAGGTCTTGACCCGAAACAGATCATCGAGATCCGAAGCCTGATAAAGGAGTTAAAAAAGAAGCATACGGTTATCCTCAGTTCACATATACTTTCTGAAGTAAGTGCGGTGTGCGATTATGTACTGATCATTTCCCACGGAAAACTGGTAGCCAGCGATACTCCTGAAAACCTTGGAAAACTGGCAGAAGGTTCCCATACTCTGGAAATGCTTGTAAAAGGAGAGAAATCACCAATCAGACAGGCACTCGAAAGCATAGAGGGAGTGGGCAGTGTAACAATTGAAAAGGACGAGAAACAGAACCTCTGGAGCGTAAAAGTTTCAACAGAAGAACAGAATGATATCAGGGAAAAAGTATTCTACAAGATGGTAGAAATCAACTGTCCGATTTATGAAATGAAGTCTAAGAAAGTATCACTTGAGGAAATCTTCCTTGAACTTACCGCAGCAGATAATCCGGTATCTGTAAATGATACACAGGGTACATCTGAAGATAAAAGTGCTGCGGCAGATAAGGCACAAGATGAGAAACAGACATCAGAACAGCAAAATAATGACGAAGGGGGAGAAAAATAACCATGACAGCTATTTATAAAAGAGAGCTGAAGAGTTACCTGACATCCATGGTAGGATATTTATTTATCTTTTTCATCCTTGTACTGGCAGGCATTTATTTTTCAGCATATCAGCTCTCGGCAGCATATCCGAAATTTGAATATACCTTAAGTGCGATAACCTTTGTATTCCTGATAGGAACACCGATCCTGACCATGCGTGTACTTGCGGAAGAAAGGAAACAGAAAACAGACCAGCTGCTTTTGACAGCGCCTGTTTCAGTGGAAGGTATTGTAATAGGAAAGTATCTTGCGCTGGTAACTGTATTTGCCATCCCGATGGCAGTTATGTGTACGTATCCGCTGATCATGTCCAAGTTTGGTACAGTAGCTTTTGCATCCGCTTATACAGCAGTTCTGGGCTTCTTTCTTCTTGGATGTGCGAATATCGCGATCGGCGTATTTATGTCAGCTCTGACTGAAAGTCAGGTAATCGCAGCGGTACTCACATTTGTACTGTTATTTGCATTTTATATGATGAATGGTATTTCATCATTCTTTTCACAGACATCAATGTCTACCTGCGTAACATTTGGATTATTGATCCTGGCAGCAGCTATTATTATTTACACCATGATAAAAAATATCCTGATCTCAGCGGTAGTCGGAGTGATAGGAGAGGTGCTCCTGATCATTGTTTATGTGGTTAAATCCAGTATTTTCGAGGGAGGAATCCAGAAAGTCCTGGATGTGTTCAACCTGAGTGGACACTTTGATAATTTTACAAGCAACATCTTCGATATAAAAGGAATTGTGTATTTTCTTTCAGTGATCGCAATATGCCTGTTCCTTACAACACAGTCTATTCTGAAGAGACGCTGGAATTAGTGGGGAGGTGAAAGAAAATGAAACTGAAAGAGAAGATAAAGAACAATAATCATAAGAAATTTGACAAAAAGAAACTGATCGGCACCATCAGTAAGAAGCATATCAAGAACGGCTCCTATACAATGGTCATGTCAGTGATATTCATTGCGGTAGTAGTAGTGATCAATATGATCGTAAGTGCCATTCCATCCAAATATTCAGAGATTGATATCAGCAGCCAGAAACTCTATACGATTGGCGATGATACAAAGGCAATGCTGAAAGAACTGGACAAGGATGTCACTATCTATCAGATCGCACAGAGTGGATCAGAAGATGAAAATATCACAAATCTGCTCAAAAAATATGAGGATGAGTCCAAACATATTACAGTAGAACAGAAAGACCCGGTAGTAAATCCTAAATTTGTAACGGAGTACACAAGTGATGATCTCTCATCCAACAGTCTGATCGTTGTATGCGGAGACAGAAGCAAAGTTATTGATTATAATAACATTTATGAAAGTACTATGGATTATCAGACCTACAGTTATCAGACAACTGGTTTCGATGGCGAGGGACAGATTACAAGTGCTATCGGTTATGTAACTTCTGAAGATCTCCCGATCCTGTACACACTTGAAGGACACGGCGAGAAAGAGATGGATTCCACCATCAAAGAAGATATTGAGAAAGCAAATATGGATATTCAGTCTCTGAACCTTCTTACAGAAGGAAGTGTTCCGGATGACGCTGACTGTCTGTTCATCGACTCACCATCTACAGACATTTCTGAAGATGAAAAGGATGCTATCATTGAATATCTTGAGAATGGCGGAAAGGCAATGATCTTCTCTGATTATACAACAGAAGACCTGCCGAATTTTGACGCAGTTCTGGAAAATTATGGCGTTGAGAGAGCAGCAGGAATTGTATTTGAGGGCGACAGCCAGCATTATGCAATGCAGATGCCATATTACCTGGTTCCTACCATAAACAGCACAGATGCAAGTTCTGAGACTGCATCAGGCGGATATTATGTACTTGCACCGTATGCACAGGGAATCAAAAAGCTGGACGATGTAAGAGATACAGTAACGATCAACAGTATCCTTACTACATCAGATCAGGCATATTCCAAGACGGATCTTAACAGTGATACGTTGGAAAAGGAAGATTCAGATGAATCCGGCCCGTTTGATCTGGGTGTAAGTATTACAGAAACTCTGGATGATGACAAGGAAACGCAGATCGTGTACTATTCAACATCTAATCTGATGGAATCACAGGTTAATCAGATGGTATCCGGAGGAAATGAAAAGCTGATTATAGAATCCCTGAAATGGATGACTGACACAGAGGACAGTGCAACCGTATCAATTCCGTCTAAGAGCCTGTCTGTATCCTATCTGACACTTACAGATTATGACACTGCATTCTGGAAAATCTGTACGATTGGACTGATCCCTGGATTCTTCCTGGTTGTCGGCTTTGCAGTCTGGATGAAGAGGAGAAAAGCTTAAATGAAGAATAAAACTGTAAAAATGATTCTTGCAGTTGTTGTTCTGGGTGTCTGCTGCGGGGCTTACGTGGGTGTAAAAACCTACGTAGCCCATCAGGAGCAGAAGGAATCCGAGGAAGATTCCGAAGAAAGCACAACTGTATTTACTGCATCAACAGATAATATCAAATCTCTGGACTTTATGGTTGATGACACAGAGACAACTTTTGAAAAAGATGATGACAGCTGGGTAAAAAAAGACGAAACAGACTTCCCGGTAAATCAGACAACTCTTGACAGTGCAGCATCTGCTGTTGCGTCCATTGATTCAGACAGAGTTCTGGAGGATGTAGATGACCTTTCGGAATACGGTCTGGACTCTCCGTCAAACACCATCAAGATCGTAACAAAATCTGATGATGAAGACGGCGATGATACGAC
>CAVCYJ010000082.1:0-11828 GCA_963605995.1 Holdemanella biformis
AACTTTCGCTTTTCATAACACCCAAAATCATATATAATAAGAAAGGCTTTAGCCAGTTTATAAAAAATCAGGAGATTTAAATCAACAATGAATCAGAAAGCATATAAAGCACTTGAATATTATAAGATCATCAATATGCTGACAGACAAGGCCTCTTCTTCCATGGGAAAGGAAATCTGCCAAAAGACAGAGCCATCCACAGATATTGATGAAATCCGCCATATGCAGACGCAGACAAAAGACGCGCTCACCCGTCTCTTTCAGAAAGGCAACATCTCTTTTGGAAGTGTCAAAGATGTGCGCGGTTCCCTGAAACGTCTGGAAATCGGAAGTTCCCTCGGAATCGGCGAACTCCTTGCCATCTGTGGCCTGCTTGAGAACACCAACCGTGTGAAAGCTTATTCCAGAAGCGAGCGGGGTGATTCCCTCCCGGATTCCCTGGATGGAATGTTTGAAGCACTCGAACCACTGACACCTCTGACAACCGAAATCCGCAGATGCATCCTCTCAGAAGACGAGATCAGCGATGATGCCAGCAGCAACCTCCGTCAGATCCGACGCAACATGAAGATCGCCGGAGACAGGATCCACACACAGCTTTCTTCCCTCGTAAACGGAAGCGCCCGCAATTATCTGCAGGATTCCGTTATCACCATGAGAAACGGACGCTACTGCATCCCTGTCAAAGCAGAATACAAAGGACAGGTTCCTGGTATGGTTCACGACCAGTCCTCCACAGGCTCCACTTTATTTATCGAGCCTATGTCGATCGTAAAATTAAACAACGACATCCGCGAGCTTGAACTTGAAGAGCAGAAAGAAATCGAAGTAATACTTTCTAACTTAAGTCAGCTGACCGCCGAACAGACTGATGCGATCCGCGCCGACCTCAACATCATGATACAGCTTGATGTGATTTTTGCCAGAGCATCCCTTGCCATGGACATGAACGCTACAGAACCAGTCTTCAATGATGAGGGACGTATCCGTCTGAAACAGGCCCGCCATCCACTCATCGATAAGAAGAAAGCAGTTCCGATCGATATCCGTCTCGGTGATGATTTCGACCTGCTTGTTGTTACCGGACCGAACACCGGTGGCAAAACTGTATCCTTAAAGACCGTCGGTCTTCTCACTCTCATGGGACAGTCCGGACTACATATTCCGACGCTGGACCGCTCCGAGCTTGCACTGTTTGAGGAAGTTTACGCAGATATCGGTGACGAGCAGAGTATCGAACAGTCCTTAAGTACCTTCTCCTCACATATGACAAACGTGGTTTCTTTTCTCAAAAAAGCCAACCGTCATTCTCTCGTCCTTTTCGATGAGCTTGGTGCAGGTACTGACCCGACAGAAGGTGCTGCCCTCGCCATTGCGATCCTTTCCCATCTTCATGAGCAGGGAATCCGTGCCATGGCAACTACTCATTACAGCGAGCTGAAAGTATATGCACTCTCCACTCCCGGTGTGGAAAATGCCTGCTGTGAATTTGATGTGGAAACCCTTCGTCCGACCTACCGCCTGCTGATCGGAGTTCCCGGAAAGAGTAATGCGTTTGCTATTTCTTCCAAACTCGGTCTCCCGGACTATATCATTGACAAGGCCAAAGAACAGATCAGCGAACAGGACGAATCTTTTGAAGATGTTCTCAGTTCTCTGGAAAGCAGCCGTGTGACTATCGAGAACGAGCGCCGCGAGATCGAACAGTACAAACAGGAAGTTGCTTCCCTCAAATCCGAAATGGAATCCAAACAGGAGAAGCTGAACGAGCAGCGTGACCGTATCATCCGTCAGGCAAATGAGGAAGCCCATGCGGTTCTCCGCGAAGCCAAGGAGTACGCAGACCAGACCATGAAAATGTTTCACAAGTTCCAGAAAGACCATGTCGATCTCTCAGCAGTGGAAAAAGAACGTCAAAATCTCCGCAAACGTATGAATAAGGCAGAAAAAGGCATGAGCCAGAAAACTGCCACGCAGAAACCGAAGAAGGAACTCACTGCCAAAGATATCTCCCTCGGAGATGCAGTCAAAGTTCTCAGCATGAACTTAAAAGGTACAGTCAGCAGCCGCCCGGACAACAAAGGTTTCCTCTTTGTCCAGATGGGTATCATCCGTTCCAAGGTTCATATTTCCGATCTGGAACTGATCGACGAAGCAGAGATCACCACACCTGTCATGCAGCGTACAGGTGCAGGCAAGATCCGTATGTCAAAATCAGCTCATGTATCTACCGAGATCAACCTGCTCGGCAAAACTGTAGACGAAGCAGTTGCAGAACTTGACAAATATCTCGATGATGCCTATATCGCCCACCTTAAATCTGTACGGATCGTTCACGGCAAAGGAACCGGGGCTCTGCGAAAAGGTGTCCACAATTATCTGAAGCGCCAGAAACACGTAGATTCTTTCCGTCTGGGAGAGTTCGGCGAAGGTGATGCCGGTGTCACAATTGTAGAATTTAAGAAATAGGAGGAGCTATCATGGTTTCCAAACAGAAAATCCTCATCGTTGATGATGATAATAATATTGCAGAGCTTATCGCCCTGTATCTTACCAAAGAATGTTTCCAGACAAAGATCGTAAACGACGGCGAGGAAGCACTGAAAGAATTTGCTTCTTTTCGCCCGGATCTGATCATTCTGGATCTGATGCTTCCGGGTATTGACGGATATCAGGTCTGCCGGGAGATCCGCCATACCTCCGATGTCCCGATCATCATGCTCTCAGCCAAAGGAGAAACCTTTGACAAGGTTCTTGGCCTGGAGCTTGGTGCTGATGATTACATGATCAAACCATTTGATTCCAAGGAACTCGTAGCCCGTGTCCGTGCGGTTCTGCGTCGTTTCCAGGTCAGACAGCCTGCTGCTTCCTCTAATGAAAAATGTGTCACCTATCCGGACCTTGTCATCAATCTGACCAATTATGCTGTCACCTATATGGGACATCAGGTAGATATGCCGCCCAAGGAACTGGAGCTTCTCTATTTCCTTGCAGCTTCACCCAATCAGGTATTTACCCGCGAGCAGCTTCTCGATCACATCTGGGGATATGAATATATCGGTGATACACGCACCGTAGACGTTCACATCAAACGACTGAGAGAAAAGATCAAAGATAACCCGCACTGGTCTATTGCCACTGTATGGGGAATCGGATACAAATTTGAGGTAAAAAATCCATGAAGCGGCACCACCTCTTCACCAAATTTCTGCTGTTTTATATTTTCATCGGAATTTTTGGCTTTTTTACCATAACTCTGGGTGGTTCCTGTCTGATAGAAAAAAAACTTGAACGCTCCCTGAGTACTTCGATCTACCGGGAAGCACATAGTATCGCCTCCAATGAACAGATAAAGAATCATATCTCTTCCTCTACAGTAGATATACTTCAGGAAAATCTGTCTGCCATTGCCAGTTTTCAGGATGCTGTATTATGGATCATCAACAGCAACGGCGAGATCATCGTCAGTACCCGCAAGGATATTGATGCCAATGATCCAATCCCTCTGGAGGAATTTGATGCCTCCCAATGGGGAAACAATTATTATCAGGTTGGTAATTTTTATGGATATTTTGATACAGAACAGCTCAGTGTGATCGCGCCGATCACTTCAGATATGACGACCAAGGGATATGTAGTGATCCATTATGCGATGACAAACCTTTATCAGAACAGAAGCAGTTTCCTGTTGATCATGCAGTTAGTCTTTCTTATCTGCTATGCTGTGGCCAGTCTGCTGCTGTGGCTTTACAGTCATTATATCAGCAAACCGCTTACCAGGATCATAAAGGGAGCCAGTGAATATGCCGGTGGAAATCTGGAATATAAAATCGATATTAATTCTGATGATGAGTTAGGGTATCTGGCAAAGACACTGAACTATATGTCGGATGAGCTGAATAAAAACGGAGAATATCAGCGAAAATTTATCGCCAATATCTCCCACGATTTCCGTTCGCCGCTCACCTCCATCAAAGGATATGTAAATGCGATCCTGGATGGCACGATTCCCTATGAAATGCAGGACCGTTATCTGAAGATCATCGCATTTGAATCAGAACGTCTGGAAAAACTGACCCGCAGTCTGCTGACGCTGAACGAACTGGATATGAAAAAAAGAATGATGCACATTCACCGCTTTGATATCAATGATACTATCAAAAATACGGCCGCTGCTTTTGAGGGAATCTGCACCAGCCGCCAGATCCGGCTTGAACTGCTGCTCTCCGGACACGAGCTTTTCGTCAGGGCAGATATGGAACAGATCCAGCAGGTTCTCTATAATCTTCTGGACAATGCCATCAAATTCAGCAATGATGACTCCTCTATACAGATAGAAACAACCGTCAAAAACGGAAAAGTTTTTGTCTCTGTCAAGGATTATGGAAGCGGCATCCCGAAAGAAAGTCTCAGCAAGATCTGGGAGCGATTCTACAAGATTGATGCGTCCCGCGGAAAAGACCGTAAGGGAACCGGACTTGGTCTCTCTATCGTCAAAGAGATCATCAATGCTCATAACCAGAATATTGATGTGATCAGTACAGAAGGTGTAGGAACTGAATTTATCTTCACCCTGGAAAAGGCCAGATAAAGCAAAATACCGTAAAGGAGCTTATTTGTAAATTTGCTCTTTTACGGTATTTTTGTTATATCAGCCGCATTTATTTCCAGTCGTAGTTTCTCAGGTGTCCCTCCAGATTCATGTGGTCAAAATTATTCTGGCGCAGTGCTTCATACAGAACGATAGCTACAGAATTGCTCAGATTCAGAGAACGGATATCTCCGATCATCGGAATCCTTACGCAGGTTTCCTGATTGTTTACCAGGATATCCTCCGGAATTCCGGCACTCTCTTTTCCAAACATAATGTAGCAGTCTTCTTCGTAATGAACATCTGTATAAGTCTGCGGTGCTTTTGTTGTCGCATAATAAATCTTTGCTCCCGGATTCTTCTCCAGAAAATCTTCAAAATCCAGATATGTGGTTACATCCAGTTCTTTCCAGTAGTCCATTCCGGCTCTCTTTAAGGCTTTCTCACTCAGTGAAAAACCCAGAGGCTCGATAAGATGGAGTCTGGTTCCTGTTGCCACACAGGTACGCCCGATATTTCCTGTGTTCGCAGGAATCTCAGGTTCATGAAGTACAATATTTAATTTTGCCATTTCTATTTATTCCTCGTATTTCTTATCATCTTTATTGCCAAAAAACTGTTCAGTACCTTCACAGTTACAAGTCATCTGAAGAGACTACTGTCAACTATACGATATAATTCATCCTCTGCGGGACGTTCCAGATATCTGGCGCTGCCGCCGCTGTACAGAAGCCGGTCGTTGCCACTGTTTGTCTGACCGATGATCTCAGCCATGAATCCCTCATTGCGAAGTCTCTGCACAAGTGCTTCACCTCCGCAAATTCCGATCAGCACTGCACCGTCTGCCCGGAGCTTATATGGATTCAGGTCAAAAATCTCACACACTTCTATCGTTTCCTGACGGATCGGGACTTTGCGAAAATCCACTTCCAGTCCTGCTTCTGAAGCTTCTGCCATCTTCCAGAGCGCACTTAGGAAACCACCTTCACCCATCGCATATAATGCGCCGGCACCTGCTTCCTGTGCGATATCCCAGACAATGTGATCAGCTCCATAATCATCCCTGAGCGAAATACAATTCTTAATAAAACCGGCAGAGAACCGCTCTGCCAGTTTATCTTTCTTATTTTCTGCTATTACAGAGGTTCCTCTCAGAGCCACCGGGCATGCCACCACCAGTTCATCTCCCGGTTTCAGGCATCCCGTTATCTCTGCCCTGAGTGCCTCCATTGCTGCCTGTCCAAGTCTCATCTGTCTTCTCCTGAAAATTTATGATACTAATAAAGACAGAACTGTCGGCACTATCATTGCCAGTACCAGGATGATTGCAATAATTGCAGTGATCACTTTACGGTTTTTCGGATTAAACATTCCCATTTCTCTTCACCTCTTTAAGCTCTGTTCGGGTTCTCAAACACATCTGTTGTTACATCTGTCACACGGGCATTATTTGTCAGCGGATCACGGTCTGCATAGTCAAACAGCAGCACTCTTCCATCGGCAAATATTTCCATGTGTACATTCTTTGCTACTTTTTCCCGTTTTCTGAAGTCCCATATCTGTCTCTCAAAAGGCTTCTGGTCTCTGGCAAAGCCCGGACGGCTTTTCAGATTCTCTCTCAGATAGAGGTCATATATCATCCGGTCTTTTACCCGATCCATGGAAATCTCCGGCACATCTTCCAGAAATTCCAGCAGGATCTCATATCTGCGCATTCTCGTATGAGAAACATCACCATAGCCTTTTTCCATATAAAAACTGCCAAGTCTCTCATAAATCGAGAAGGCATCCGGGAAAAAGCTTTCCAGATATTCAAGTGTATTCTGGAATTGTCCACTATTATAATACACTTCCACCATATTTTCCACCGTTTTCAGCTTCAGAACATCATCATAATCAAGCCATTTCGTAGAAAGTACCTCATACGGCTCCCGTGTCTTGTACACAATGCCATATTCCTGACACATTTCCATCATATGTGAACCTTTTAATACCTTCAGAAATCCCAGCTGGAGCTGCTGTGGTTTCAGTGCGTAGACATCATTAAAGGAATGCCGGAAGCTGTCGTAGTCTTCGTATGGCAGTCCTGCGATCAGATCCAGATGCTGATGGATGTTACCAAAGCTGTGGATCCTGTCAACGATTCCCTTCAGTTTCTCAAAATCCATAGTTCTGTGGATTGCCCTGATCGTGTCCGGATTTGTAGACTGTACTCCTATTTCAAGCTGGATCAGTCCGGGACGCATCGTAGACATTTCCTGCAGCTCCTCTTCCCTTAACAGGTCCGCGGAAATCTCGAAATGAAAGTTCGTCACACCGTTATCGTGTTCATTAATGTACTTCCAGATTGCCATTGCATGATCATGTTTGCAGTTAAAAGTACGGTCTACGAACTTTACCTGCGGTACCTTATGATCTATAAAGAACTGAAGTTCTTTCTTTACCATCTCCGTATCTCTGAAACGCAGCTTCTTGTCAATAGAGGAAAGACAGTAACTGCAGGAGAAAGGACATCCTCTGCTGCTTTCATAATAAATGATCCTGTTCTTAAACTCGGACAGATCTTTGTAGATGAATGGGATCCTGCTCAGATCCATGATCTGGCGCCATCCATTATGTATGAGTTTATCCTTGTCTGTATCATCCCTGAAACAGATTCCTGTCATATCTTTCAGGTTCTGCGGATTCTTTTCCACATAATATCCGACCAGTTCTCTGAATGTCTCTTCCCCTTCTCCAACCATAACACCCTTGAATTCCGGATTCTCTGTCAGGAATTTCTCTGCATCATAAGAAACTTCCGGACCGCCGGCCCAGAAGTCGGCATCCGGAAGAATCTTTGTCAGATCTGCCATCAGTTCTTTTACAAAAGACAGGTTCCAGATATAACAGGACACGCATACCACGTCCGGCTGCTCCAGATAAATATCCCGCATAATATCATCTTTTTGCTGATTGATCGTATATTCCTTCAGCACAATGTGATCGGCATATTCCGAAGCATAGGCCTGCAGGTCGTAAACTGCAAGGTTGGAATGGATATATTTGGCATTGCACGCTGCTAATAAAATCTTCATAATACCTTTGCTTAACCTTCCAGTGCTGCTTTTAATTCTTCTTTGGAAGTAAGGCCTACGAAGCGTTTCACTTCTGCTCCATCCTTAAACAGGATCAGCGTCGGAATGCTCACAACACGAAACTGCTGTGCAAGTGCCATGTTCTGATCTACATCTACCTTACCCACTGCATAGCCTTCCTCTGCCAGTCCTTCTACGATCGGTCCCTGACGCATACACGGTCCACACCATGTAGCCCAGAAATCAATCAGAACCGGCTTCTCAGATTTTAATACTTCTGTTTCGAAATTTTCTGCTGTAATCTCTTTTGCCATAATTTATGTCTCCTTTACTTATTCAGATTTTGAGGGATGTTCCTATTCGTTTTTTCTATAGCAATTCCAAAATTGCCATGATTTATAATTTTATGATCAGTAACTTTCCCGGATTACTTTATTTCAGAGATCTCACATATTTTCCGGCATTGATCCCTGCCTGTGCTCCTTCATAAACCGCTTTAGCTACCTGAAGAAGCCCTCCTGTACAGTCGCCTGCCGCATAGAGTCCCGGAATAGTTGTTTCCATGTTTTCATCAACTTTAATATTGCCTTTTTCAGTAAGTTCTGCTCCCATCTGACGGGCGATCTCGGTGCTTCCGGCAGTTCCCATTGCGATAAATACACCATCCGCAGGGCAGAAATCATTTGTCTGCTGATCTGTATTCATTTCCTGCGCCTGAACATCAGGTGCAAGACGGATCCCTGATACCAGATCATCACCCTCTACGGACTGGATTTTCATTGTATTTACGCTGATATTTCCTTCCGGTGTAAATTCCGGTTCTTCACCGTTTGTATAGATGGTTACTGTAGAAGCTGTATTGGACAGTTCCTTTGCTTCATGCATGGCGAAATCGCCGTTTCCCAGAACTGCTACATCCTTGCCTCTGTAAAAGAAAGCGTCACAGATTGCACAGTAGCTGACACCTTTCCCCTCAAATTCCTTAACTCCCGGAATCTTCGGTGCTGCACGCCTGCTTCCTGTTGCAAGGATCAGACTCTGTGTCTCAAATTCGCCTTCTGTAGTCTTTACCACAAAGGTGTCAAATCCGCCAACTCCCAGAACCTGCGCATCCAGCATTCTCACTCCAAGTGCTTTTGCCTGCGCAATTCCTGTATCAAACAGTTCCTTACCGGACAGCGGATGCTCCAGTCCGTAATAATTCTCTATCTTTTCAGCTTTCTCCAGAGCACCGATCCCGTTATTGATCACCAGCGGATCCAGATTTCCCCGCACTGCATAAAGCGCAGCAGAAATTCCGGCAGGTCCGGCACCTATAATTATCACTTTCTCCAATTTATGTCACCTGCTCTCTGTTATTATCCTTCATATACTGTGATATATGCCAAATAATTGCAATAATGTCAGAAACATCACTGCAAACAGCTTCATTAAACATATCATCAGCTATTGTTACTATACTACGTTTCCTTCAAAAAATCCATGATTTTATTTGGATAATTTTTGTATAATTTAACCGAATCAAATAAGTCCCCTGCCTCAATTGCGAAAAGCAATAAGCAGGGGACTCGTCTGGCTCGGTTAAAATGCTTTTTTAATCTGTTTTACCAGTGCATCCACATCTTCAGATTTTACAAGGAATCTCTCAGTTCCATTGATCTCCACACTGTCATAAGTATCATCATATGTGTAATATTTCAGAACTACCTCCGGTGCATCTTCTGTATTTCTGTGGAATGTTACAGTCAGGACTTCTTCTTTCTCTGCTGTATCTTTTGTTTCTTCAATCTCAGAATCAAGCATTACGCTCTGGAGCGCCTGATACAAATCAGTAAATTTCTCTTTCTTTACTGTCTTCTTACCGAACTTGTAATCTCCGTCATCCAGCTTCATCGTATATGTTTTCTTTCCAATGGTCATGTCCACGCTGTCAAGCGTATCAATATTTACCAGTGCCGGAATCTTCAGAAGCAGATTAAATGGCTTCAGTTCCAGAAGGCTGTTTACAGACTCTTTGGAAAGCAGATAGACCGCATCTTCATATCCTTTTACGCATGCATAATAGTCACCATTCTCATCTGTATTTCCGATGAGGATCGTTGCTGTTGCATCTGCGTCTTCTTTTTCTCTGGCAGTATCATCATTGACTGTATTTACAAAATCTACAGTAAAATAAGTCTGAGTCTTATCCAGTCCGGTATCTGCATCAGCTGCATCAACACCGTTGCTGAGATCAAAATTAACCAGCACGCCAAACATTTCATACATATTCTCAGTGTTTACTGTCGCGATCTCATCATAAGGATTGGTGATTTCCCAGTAGTCAAAATCCATCTTATAATCCGCCGGTTCCTGTTTGATCTGGAATACTTCCTCGCCGTCCTTTACAATGGAAAATCTGCGGATGGAATAGGTGGACATTCTTGGATGTTCTACATTTTTCAGTTCTGTAGTTCCCACTGTATGATCTGCTTCGTCTTCGGCATCTTCTGTTTCATCTGCCCATACAGGACAGGATATAACTGCTGTACCTGCCGTGCCAGCAGTAAACATGGCTGTCATCCCAAGAAGTAATATTTTTTTGATTTTGTTTTTCATGTCTGTGTTCCTCCTGTCCATATATGATATGGCTTTTTATTTTAAAGCGGATTGCAAATATCCGCCTGACTACCCTCAAATATCAGAGTGCGATCTCAACCTCAACAGGTTTATGTCCTGTCAGTTCTGCGCTTCTTGCATCCGGCTGGGATACACCTGCAAACAAGCGGAAATGTTTTCCTGCAATGTAACGGTTACCGCCTTCATCAACTACATTCATTGCTTTATTGGAAACTGTAAATTCTACTATTTTCTCTTCTCCCGCCTTCAGGGATACTCTCTTAAATCCGCAGAGACTGTAATTGCGGACTGCAAGTGGAGAATCAAGGTCTTTGATATATACCTGAACAACTTCATCTGTATCTACAGTTCCATTATTCTCAACAGTTGCCTTCAATGTGATATCGGACTCTGCAGATACTTCACCGATAACCTCTGCCCCTGTTACGCAGGCATCGCTGTATGTAAGTCCGTATCCAAACGGATAAAGTGCTTCTTTCTCCATGTAACGATACGTTCTGTTCTTCATGGAATAATCTGTGAATTCCGGCATTCCTTCCAGGTCTTTGTAGAAAGTGATCGGAAGTTTTCCTGACGGAGATTCTTTTCCGAAGAGAAGGTCTGCCACCGCACGTCCGCCTCTTGCTCCCGGATACCACGCAAGGAGGACTCCATTGCAGTTATCCTGTGCATAGTTCAGATCAATCGCACTTCCTGCCATAAGGATTACGATAGTAGGTTTTCCCACTGCTGTTACTTTCTCGATCAGCTCTTCCTGTACCTTCGGAAGATGAAGGTCAACCTTATCGCCGGATGCATCGCTGTTTCCTGTATCTCCCTCTTCTCCCTCCAGAGTCTCATCAAGACCTACGCAGAGGATAACCACATCACTGTTCTCTGCAGTGATCACTGCCTCAGAGATTCTGTCCCGATCCCATGCCAGGGTTTCAACTTTATCTTTATATAAATCACAGCCCTGAGAGTAAAGGATTCTTACATCATCTCCTGCTTCTGCGCGGATCCCTTCAAGAACAGTAATATATTCTGAAGAAGTTCCGTGATAGTTTCCGATAAGGGCAGCACGGCTGTCTGCATTCGGTCCGATCACACCAATAGTATTTACTTTCGATTTATCGATCGGGAGAACTCCGTCATTCTTCAGAAGTACACAGCTCTTTCTTGCCATCTTAAGAGCTTCATCAATATGCTCTTTGCACTCTACCACACTATATGGAATCTTATCATATTCACTTCCGTCAAACAAGCCTAAAAGATATCTGGTGGTCAGCAGTCTTACAGCAGACTCCGTGATCTTCTCTTCTGTTACCAGTCCATCCTGGTAAGCACCCATCATGTGAAGATATGTATTTCCGCAGTTCAGGTCACAGCCTGCATTTAATGCCATGGCAGCAGACTGCCTTGGAGTGGAAGTTACCATGTGATGTTCATGGAAATCACGGATCGCCCAGCAGTCAGAAGTAAAGTGTCCTTCGAATTTCCATTTTCCTCTCAGAACATCTTCCATCAGATATTTATGTGCACAGCATGGTTCTCCGTTCGTT
>CAVCYJ010000083.1:0-11755 GCA_963605995.1 Holdemanella biformis
TTTTGGCATATTCATGCCAAAACACCTCGCGGGATAGTAGCGTGTGAACAGTAACCACCCACATAATGTTCACATAATTTTCAGAGAGGAGAGTATACATCTCTCCTCTTTTATGATAGAATATAGATTGCAGTTTGCCCGAAAGCTTTAGAGAGCGTCAGGCAGATATATGAATAATACAAAAAACATTATGAGACAGTTACCGGAAGATGAACGTCCGTATGAGAAATGTTTCACTCAGGGACCTGAAGCATTAAGTGACAGCGAACTGCTGGCAGTAATTCTTCGCAGTGGTACTCAGGGAAAGAATTCAATCATTCTTGCGCAGGAAATCCTGAAATTTATGGAAACGGCTTCTTATTCCGGTCTGATGGGACTCATGCATGTATCCGTACAGGATCTGATGAAGATACATGGGATCGGTCAGGTAAAAGCAGTCCAGCTTAAATGTATCGGTGAGCTTTCCAGACGGATTGCAAGAACTGCTGCAAGACCTCATGTTATCATGAATAATCCATCCACCATAGCTGCTTATTATATGGAAGAACTCCGCCATGAAGAACAGGAGCTTGTGGTCTGTATGATGGCAGATATAAAGGGACATTTTCTCGGAGATAAAGTTATTACAAGAGGAACTGCGACCGGTTCGCTGGTAACACCCAGGGAAATATATATAGAAGCACTGCGGCGTCATGCGGTCAGCCTGATCCTGATCCATAATCATCCAAGTGGAGATCCCACGCCTAGCCCGGATGATATGCTGATCACATCCAGGATTTATCAGGCCGGAGAGCTGCTGGGAATCCACCTTATGGATCATATCGTGATCGGGGATCAGCGATATTGCAGCTTCCGTGAGGAAGGCCTGTGGAATACATGTACAGAATAAAGGGGCAGATGTATGCTGTTTGAGAAAACATATGGGATAGATTTGGGAAGCAGTTCCGTGAAGGTCTATTCTTTTTTTAGAAACAAAACTTATATAGAGAAGAATATGATCGCATCCAAGGGACACAAGATCATTGCTATGGGAAATGAAGCATATGAAATGTTTGAAAAATCACCGACGGACATTACCGTTACGGCTCCCATGACATTTGGCATGATTGCCAGTCTGGAGCTTCAGGAGATAGTTCTGTACAGTATGATCCGTAAGATCGATCATATTCTCGGAATCGGAGCAGTGATGTATTTCACAGCTCCGCTGGATATGACAGCTGTGGAAAGACGGGCATACTTTTATGTGGCAAATGGTCACTGGTTAAAAAAGAATCGTGTTTTTATGGTAGAATCACCTGTTGCAGATGCCATTGCCATGGGTGTGGATCTGGATGATCCGGAAGGAAATATGATCGTAAATATCGGTGCACAGAGCACAGAAGTATCGATCATTACAGGCGGAAAGATTATTATCAGCAGAAAAATACCACTGGGCGGCCGACAGATGAATGAATCTATCTGCAGTGAGATCCGCAAACGGTATAATCTCCTGATAGGAACAAGAACTGCCAAGAGACTTAAAATAGTAATGGGGAATCTGAACGATCAGAAAAAAGGGGTGCGAAAGGCAATCGGGATCGACTGTATTTCAGGTCTTCCGAGAGAGGAAATCATTTCTTCCCATGTGGTAAACGACGGAATTGTGAACTGCCTGAATGAAATCGCACAGGAAATGAAAACATTTCTGGAACGAATCCCGCCACAGATTTCCTGTCACATAGCCAGACAGGGAATTTATATAACCGGGGGCAGCACCAGACTGCCGTACATAGATAAATACCTTGCCGATTATACAGGTTTTCCTTTCAATCTGTCCGGACTTTATGAAACTTCGGCAGTTACAGGACTTGAGAAAATCATCAGAGAGAAAGAACTGCGTAAATGGGCGGTACCGGTTACGCAGAGAAAACTATAATTTTTAGGGGTGCATCAATGAAAAACCTGAAAAAGAAAGTACGTTTTAAGATCAAATTAAAAAGCAAACACCTTTTAGTTATTATGACAATCTTTTGCACCAGCTGTATTGCGGCAACGTTTGCCTCCGGGATCACAACTGCTCCGCTGCAGGATGCTGCCGGAATCATCATTGTTCCGTTTGAAAACAGCATTAACAGGATCAGTTCTGTTTTTACAGGAATGCGGGAACGTATGCGTGATAAAGAGGATATCCTCAGTGAGAATGAAAATCTGAAAACACAGATTGCCAGTCTTACAGAACAGAACAATAAACTGATACAGGATCAGACAGAATATGTAAGATTACAGCAGATGTATAATCTGGATCAGCAGTATACGGAATATCCGAAAATCGCAGCAGAGATTATTTCCAAGGATCCTGGAAACTGGTATGATACCTTCATGATCAACCGCGGTTCTGCAGATGGGATCCGTGTGGATAATAATGTAATTGCCGACAAGGGACTGGTTGGAATCGTAACCGAGGTTGGCACTCACTGGGCTACCGTACGCTCTATCATTGATGACAGCAGCAATGTCAGTGCCATGACGGTCAGCACACAGGATAACTGTGTGGTAGAAGGGGATCTTGAACTGATCGATGAGGGTAAATTAAGCTTCAGCCAGCTTTATGATCAGGATAATAAGGTGACTGTCGGAGAGCGTGTCGTGACATCCAACATCAGTGAGAAGTATGTGGAAGGAATCTTTATCGGATATGTAAGCGAAGTCCAGCAGGACAGTAATAACCTGACAAAGACAGGAACAATTGTCACTCCCGTAGATTTCAGCCACCTCAAGGATGTACTTGTAATTACTGTAAACAAACAGGACATCATTGATGAAGGCGTACAGACAACAGAATCTGTGGAGGACACTGCGAATGAAGAGTAAGCTGACATTATTTCTGACGATCGTTATAAGCTTCCTGCTTCAGTGTACGGTCCTGCATTTGATTTCTATCGGTTCTATCACACCGAACCTGATTTTGATCCTCATTGTATCCATGGGATTACTGCGGGGGCGAAAAAGCGGAATGTGGACAGGATTTTTCTGCGGATTTCTGGTGGACATGTTTTTTGGGTCCGTGTATGGATTCTATGCGCTGATCTATATGTATATCGGATTCTTAAGCGGTTATGCACACAGGATCTGTTATGATGATGACATCAAGATTCCTGTAATGCTTGCAGGAATCGGAGATCTGCTATATGGATTGGCAGTTTATGCACTGCAGTTTCTGCTTCGCGGTCGTCTGGGACTTGGAACTTATTTATACAGGATCATCCTTCCGGAGATTTTTTATACTGTGATCCTTACCCTGATCTTTTACCGGGTATATCATTATATTGATCATCATTTTATGGATCATCCGTCCAGGAAAGAAAGTGAGTCTATTTGGGTACTAAAATAAAGAGATTTTTTAAGAAGATACGAATAAAGCGTACCACGGTGCTGGTACTTGTCTTTATATTTATGTCCGGAACACTGGTAAGGCAGCTTTTTGAACTGCAGATCATCCAGGGGCAGGACTATATCAGCAAATTTGAGTCAAGAACAACGAAAAAACGTGTGATCAAGAGTACACGCGGAAATATTTACGACCGGAATGGTGAGGAACTGGCCACCAATGTCCTGGCTTATTCCGTAACACTTGAGGATAACGGTACTTATGATTCTACCAGAGAAAAGAATCTTACTTTAAACGGAGTTGCCTACCGGGTTCTCAGAATCCTTCAGTCTAACGGAGATTCCCTGAGTACCAGTTTTCATATTATTGTAGATGAGAGTGGAAATTATGCGTTCGATGTGGACGAGGGCTTTACACTGAATCGTTTCCGCGCTGACATCTACGGTGAGGCACTGATCGACGATCTGACAGAAGCGCAGAAAAATGCGACTGCCGATGAGATGATGGAATACATGAGCGGAAGCAAGGGATTTTCTATTGTACTTTACGGTGATGATACCTATACCAGTGAAGAACTGGAAAGTCACGGACTGCCTGAGAACCTCTCAAAACAGGATATTCTGGATCTGGCAAAAATCCGCTATACACTGAGTACCAACAGCTTTAAGAAATACATGGCAGTGACGATCGCCACCAACGTCAGTGAGAAATCTGTAGCTGCGCTGAAGGAGAACCAGTCTGAGCTTCAGGGAATTGATATAGTAGAAGATTCTGTACGTAAATATATTGATGATGTGAGCATGGGACCGATTCTGGGATACACAGGTCAGGCTTCTGCCGAGGAACTGGAAGAACTGCGCCAGAAAAATCCGAATTATTCCAATGATGCAATTGTCGGTAAAACCGGCATCGAAAAATATATGGAAACCTCTCTGCAGGGAACTGACGGTGAGGAAACAGTCACTGTCGATAATCTTGGTAAAGTGCTGAAGATTGACAGTGATACAAGAGTAGAGCCGGTCGCAGGTAATGATACCTATCTGACGATAGACAGCAGCTGGCAGTCCGCCGTTTATCAGATCCTCAAGCAGCGTGTTGCCGGAATCCTCTTATCTAAAATAGAAGCAACCAAAACCTATGATTACAGCGTTCAGGATGCAGCACAGATCAAAATTCCCATCTATGATGTGTATAATGCCCTGGTGTCGAACAGTGTCATTGATATCACTAAATTCAGCGATGCTGATGCTTCTGATACAGAAAAAAATTTATATGCCAAATTTCAGCAAAAGCAGCAGCAGGTTTTTGATACAATAACTGACAGACTTACAGGGGACAATCCTGTTGCAGTAAAGGATGAGGACGAGCAGATCCAGGAATATATGACTTATATCTGCGATGATCTCCTGCGGGATACCCTCGGTATTATTTCCAAAAATGCAATTGATACCTCCGACAGCACCTACCAGACATGGATAACAGACAAGAATATAAGCCTGAAGGATTACCTGACATATGCTGCAAGCCAGAACTGGATCGATATTTCAAAGTTCTCGACAGAGGGTGACTATCTGGATTCGGATGAAGTTTATACAGCACTGACCAATTATCTGATCGATTATCTCAAGACAGACAGCGGATTCTCAAAACTCCTGTATAAATATATGCTTCAGGAGGATACGATTTCCGGAAGTGAACTCTGTCTGGTCCTGTATGAACAGGGCATCCTGTCAAAGGATGATGATGACTATGAAGCTCTGGCCTCCGGTTCCATGACAGCCTATGATTTTATGGTCAACAAAATATATACGCTGGAGATAGAACCTGCACAGCTTGCCCTGGAGCCATGTTCTGCCTCCGCAGTGATCACGGATGTAAATACCGGAGATGTACTGGCCTGTGTTTCCTATCCCGGTTATGATAATAACCGTCTGGTAAATGACATGGATACAGAGTACTATGCCAAATTATCTCTGGATCAGTCCAGTCCGTTTTTCAATAAGGCAACACAGCAGACAACAGCACCCGGATCCACATTTAAGATTCTTTCTACGATTGCAGGTATGTCCGAGGGAGTGATCGATGATGGGACCTATATCAACTGTACCGGCTCCTTCGACCTTGTGACACCGGCGATCAACTGCTGGAACAAACAGGGACACGGAGAAATTGAAATCCGCGAAGCAATTGAACAGTCATGTAACTACTATTTCAATATGGTCGGTTATAAGCTCGGACAGGATTCTGAGGGGAACTTCTCCGAGAACCGCAGTCTGAGTGTGCTTCAGAAATATGCTTCAGAGATCGGACTTGACAAAAATACAGGCATCGAAATTACAGAGTCATCTCCCCAGGTGTCAAATTCCTATGCCGTACCCTCCTACATTGGACAGGGTACCAATGCCTATACCACCAGCCAGCTTGCACGTTATGCAACTGCGATCGCCACCAGCGGAACCGTTTATAACCTGACTTTACTTGAAAGACAGACGAACTCCAAGGGCGAAACGCTTAAAGAATATGAACCGGATATCATTAATACCATGGATGTGGCTTCGAATGTATGGGAAGATATTCATGACGGAATGTATCGTGTAGTCCAGACTCACAGCCAGTTTGACGGACTGGGAGTGGAAGCTGCGGGTAAGACCGGTACTGCCGAGGTTGACGGTGTTTATCATCCAAACCACGGTATGTTTATCGGATATGCACCGGCTTCTTCCCCGCAATATGCGATCGCAGTACGTATTGAGAACGGTTACAGTTCCGGTAATGCGTGCCTTGCTGCTGATGATATTTTTAAATATATTTTTGAATTGGAAGATGAAAAGTCTATTCTGACAGGAGTTGCAACCAGCGACACCAGTGATACTTCGAATGACTGAAAAATACTGTTCACAGGAGAATACCAGGAGCATGGAAAATTTTTCAGGAGGAATATAACTATGAGTGAAGTGATTGTCATTACTTCCGGAAAAGGCGGTGTTGGAAAAACTACTACCGTTGCCAATATCGGAACAGGTCTGGCCATGCTTGGCAGGAAAGTCGTTGTGGTAGATACGGATATAGGTCTGAGAAATCTGGATGTTGTTCTGGGACTTGAGAACAGAATCGTTTACAATCTGGTAGATGTGGTCAACGGAAGCTGTCGGCTGCGGCAGGCTTTGATCCGGGATAAAAGACATCCGGAACTGTATCTTCTGCCGTCCGCACAGACCAGGGACAAGTCCGCGGTTTCTCCGGAGCAGATGATCAAGCTGACGGATGATCTCAGGGAACAGTTTGATTATATTCTGCTGGATTGTCCCGCAGGAATCGAACAGGGATTTAAAAATGCCATAGCCGGTGCTGATAAGGCACTGGTAGTCACCACACCGGAGGTATCCGCGATCAGGGATGCAGACAGGATCATTGGTCTGCTTGAAGCCGGTGAGATCAGAGATATCCATCTGATCATCAACCGTCTTCGCCCGGATATGATCGCAAGAGGTGATATGATGTCTGTAGATGATGTAACTGAAATCCTGGCAGTTGATCTGATAGGAACGATTCTGGATGATGAACAGATTGTAATTGCCACAAATCAGGGAGAACCACTTTCCGGAAAGGCTTCGCAGGCAGAAGAGGAATACAGAAACATTTGCAGACGTATTCTCGGTGAGGAGATTCCATTCACGGATATCAGCAGAAGACGGGGCTTTTTTGAGAAACTGGGCGGTATTTTCAAAAAGTAAAGGAGGAGATCTGTGTGAAAGCTCTTTTTAAAGAAAAAAGGCGTTCGGCAGGATATGCCAGAGACCGTATGAAGCTTCTGCTGCTCTCAGAACGGATCGACTGTTCTCCACAGATGATGAAAATGCTGCAAAATGATGTGATTCATGCCGTAAAGAAATACCTTACAATTGATGAAGAACAGGTAAAAATCCAGATCACGCAGGAGCCGGCAGTGCTTCATGCATATATTCCTGTTCTGAATAAAAAGGACAGATAAATTATGTTAAAGCAATATAAATTAAGATTTTACAATTTCAGACTGATTATTTTTCTGATTGCGATCAGCCTGATCGGAGTTAATCTGGTAGGAACTGCAGCCTCAGACCTGAAATCAAAACAGTTTGCAGGGATGATCCTCGGTATCGTGATCATGCTGATCCTTTCACTGATGGATTATTCCTGGATCATGAATTTTCAGTGGACCATGTACATTTTTAATATTTTCATGCTGGTTGTGGTACGTATTGCAGGTGACAGTGCAAACGGTGCCGCCAGATGGATCGGTATTGGATCTTTTCGATTTCAGCCGACAGAGCTGTCAAAGATTATTCTGATCATATTTTTTGCTAAATTTTTCATGGACAATGAGGAAACCCTGAATACCCTGAAGACACTGGCTTTATCAGCAGTATTGCTGGCTATTCCTTTACTTCTGATTCTGGAACAGCCTGACCTGAAAAATACAATTACGGTTATTGTCATTTTCTGTATTATGATCTATATTGCAGGATTAAGCTATAAGATTATCGGAGGAGCTCTGCTGATCGCGATCCCACTGCTTATCATTTTTCTGTCAATCGTGGTTCAGCCTGATCAGAAACTGATCAAAGATTATCAGAGAGATCGTATTATGTCGTTTCTGTATCCTGAGAATGAAGAATATTCGGATGATATTGAACAGCAGAACAACTCCAAGACAGCTATCGCATCAGGAGAACTCGTCGGAAAAATACTGGGAGAAGAGGGAACTTCAACCTCTGTAAATGAGGGAAATTTTGTATCTGAGAACCAGACAGACTTTATCTTTGCTGTTGCAGGTGAGGAATATGGATTTGTCGGATGCGTGGCAATTGTGATGCTTTTGCTCGCAATTTCATTTGAATGTATCCGCATGAGTCTTCGGGCAAAGGATCTGTCTGGAAAGGTTCTCTGCTGTGGAATGGGCGGACTGATCGCTCTGCAAAGCTTTATTAATATTTGTGTTGCAACAGGCCTCGCACCGAATACAGGAACTCCCCTGCCTTTTGTAAGCTATGGACTGACCTCTCTTGTAAGTCTGTATATCGGTATGGGAATTGTGATCAATGTAGGACTTCAGAGCAGCGCATACAACAAAGAGATCATGCAGAAAAAAACTAACAGGAGGGAGGATTACTTATGAGAACAAAACGGTCATCATCTAAAAAAACATCCGGAAGTAAATCTGCTGCTCCATACAAAAATATGAACAGAAACAGAACTGCTCCGACCAAAAGTGCCAGACCGGTACATACGGTAAAGCTTCCAAGATCACAGATGCCATCCCGGCAGACAAAGGAACATAAAGCTTTGCAGCATATGAAATATCATAAAAAAAGACAGAGGTTAAGAAGACTCTGCGTCATTCTGGCCGGAGTGTTTGCGGCTGTTTTCATCTCATGCGGAGTTTTTCTGGGATGGAATGTATTAAGGGGAAATTATTTTGGAAATCCGGAGCACTCTTTTGACTGTTACGAGGTTTTCACAAGTTCTCTGGCTTCCAAGGAGAGTATGCGAGCTCAGTCCTTTGCACAGAAGCTGTGTGTTTCTTCAAAGGGAAATGTTGACCGTATAAAAAATGCCACTTTAGAGGATGGACAGAAAGGACTGCTGTTTAATCTGAGTAATCACAAGGTTCTGTATGCAAAGGGAATCTATGATAAGGTATACCCGGCAAGTATCACAAAAATCATGACAGCTATGCTTGCCTTAAAGAGCGGAAAGCTGGATGATACTGTTACGATCACGCAGGAGAATATTACGCTGGAAGAAGGTTCACAGGTCTGCGGATTTACAGCCGGAGATCAGGTTACCCTGGATCAGCTGGTTCACTGTCTGCTGGTATATTCCGGTAATGATGCAGCTTCGGCTATTGCTGAATATGTTGGCGGCAGTACGGATAATTTTGTACAGATGATGAACAGCTATGCTGCACAGCTCGGATGTACGGGTACACATTTTACAAACCCGCATGGTCTGCATGACGAGAATCACTATACAACTCCGTATGACATATATCTGATGTTGAATGAGGCATTTACGTATCCTGAATTTACCGAGATCACAGAAATGTCTTCTTATACAGTCACTTACAACGGATCCGACGGAACGGAACACAGTACAACTCTTACAGCAACAGACCATTATCTTACCGGGGAAGCTTCCGCACCTAAAGATGTCACCATCCTCGGAGGCAAAACGGGAACAACCTCCTCTGCCGGAAACTGTCTGGCAATCCTTACACAGAATGCATATGGAAAGCCATTTGTCTCTATTGTAATGGGCGCTTCGAGCAAAGAACTTCTCTATGAACAGATGAATTCCCTGCTTCAGAATATCAACAGTTAAAGGTATTTGGAACGGGCAACCTGCTTTATGATAAAATTGTATCCAGGTGAAGTGATAAAAAACCTCTCAGTATGAGCAATTGTACTGAGAGGTTTTTGGCTTCATAGTATTGGAAAGGTGATTTACATAGAGGACTTTGGCATGAACAGGTTAAAGTTCAGACCAGTCGCTTTCGGCTTCTTTCAGTTTCTTTTTCAGGGTTTCCTCAAGAAGAATAAAAGCGGGCAGAAAACTGTCGCGTATAAGAAGGAGCATTTCGTCAATTTCATCTTCATTATAGATATGAACAGATGTATTACGCTTCCTTAACATAAGCAGCCATACGGTGGAATCGCTTATGAAACCAACCTTATAGCCAAGTTGTATAATTTCCCGGGGAGAACCTGTAGCTGCTTCCTCTACACTATGCAACTTCAGTATTTCCTGTAAAGCTTTCCATGCAAGTTCAAAAGTCAGGTTAAATTGTCCGATCACACCTGTTCGGTATATTTCGTTACTGTCTGCAAATTTGAAATCTGCACTTTTCAGTACAGCAAGGCAGTTTGAAAAGTTATCAAGCTTTTTCATAAATAACAACGCCATCCTTCCTGATTTCTTCTTTTAATTCTTCTGAAATTCCAGCATCTACTTCGACAACATCAAACATTAAAAGAGAATGTACGTTTTCTTTAATGTCCCAGTAAAAAGAATCAAAGTCTCCGCCATATACGGCAATATCTATATCGCTTCGCTCTGTATTAGTACCCCGTGCCCGTGAACCGAAGAGGATAACTTTTGTGATGGAATGCATTTTTGCAAAACGGGTAATATCTCTTAAAACTCTGTCTGGAAGATTATATTTCATATGGTATCGCCTCCCGATATTTTTAGCATACCATATTTTGATTGGGTGCACAATCTTTTACAAGGCAATCGGGAATGAATTTTGGCCTCGTTACTGTGAATGGAGTGAACAGCAACTTACAATTTGCGAGGAATTTGAATGAAGTATAGATTAGAAGAAATCTTTGATCTTCAGATGGGAAAAACACCTTCAAGAAGAAATGTAGAATATTGGAATACAGAAGATCATAAATGGATTTCGATAGCGGATTTATCAAAATGTGGAAAATATATAAAAGAAACAAAAGAATATCTGTCTAATAAAGCAATTGAAGAAAGCGGCATTAACCAGATACCTGCAAATACAGTTGTGATGAGCTTTAAACTATCTATTGGTAAAACGGCAATTACTTTTGAAGCTATGTATTCAAATGAAGCTATAATGTCATTTATAGATAAAAAGGTTGTAAAGATACTTTCTGATTATACTTATTATATGTTTTCTGCGAAGAATTGGAATGAAGGTGTCAATAAAGCAGTAATGGGCAAGACACTTAATAAAGCAACATTATCAAAAATAAAAGTTGAAATTCGTTCATTGGTTGAACAGGAAAAAATAGTAAGAATTTTAGATAAAATAAGTTTGATTATTCAGGCTAGACGAACGCAACTCTTAAAACTAGACGAGTTATTAAAAGCCCGATTTATGGAATTGTTTGGAACATATCCAGAAAATGAAAAGGAATGGCCTACAGGAACAATCAGGGATGTCATTTTCGAAGCACGTTACGGCTCAAGTCGGCCGGCAGTTGATGGAGGGCAATATCCTTATCTGCGTATGAACAATATTACATACGGCGGTGAATTGGATTTGTCTGACACAAAACGGATAGATATTCCTGACAATGAACTTGAAAAATGTACAGTTCGTCGTGGCGATGTTTTGTTTAATAGGACCAACAGCAAGGAATTGGTCGGAAAAACGTGCGTTTATAATTGCGATGAGATGATGGTGCTGGCAGGATTTGTAATTCGGGTACGAGTTAATGATAAGGTTCTTCCTGAATTTTTATCAGCCTTTTTAAATACGGACTTTTCCAAACAAACGCTACTGGGAATGTGTAAGACAGCCATCGGACAAGCTAATATCAACGCTCAAGAACTGCAGAATATTGGCTTGTATATACCGCCAATTGATTTACAGAA
>CAVCYJ010000084.1:0-11495 GCA_963605995.1 Holdemanella biformis
TTTGGCATTTTCATGCCAAAACACCTCGCGGAATAGTAGACTGCTGAATAGTTACGATTATACTTAAAAAATTCACTAATGAAAGATAAAATAAAAGGAGTAATCACCATGCCAGTATTTGATTTCAGCGGTGCTTCAGATAAGAAACCAGGTGTACGGTCTGAATGTACCTATATTACTTTCCAGTCCAATGAAAAGGAGACCTCTCCTGAGAAACCGATCATGATCCTGGATAACAGCAGCCGTCAGTGGAAACATCATTCCTGCGGTATCTTTACCAATCCGATTAAACGTACTTCCTTTGAATTTAAAGAAGAAGACGGAACCTTCAGCACAGACATTTTAAGCATTGATTCCAGATTCGTAAGCCTTCTCAAATGGCTTGGAGAGAACCATATCAATGTACGTCTTTCCGGACAGAACCGGGAGAATGGATATGCAGTTTATAAGATCCGTGAGACAGCATTCGGTGGCGGCACAAAGCTTTCCGCAGAGGACGGATTCCTTCAGTTTATGATTGAGAGACTTCTCGCAAGCAGTGCACCGGCGGAGGTTATCGAGGAAGAAGATGAGGAAGAAGCAGGGGATGAAATGAAACTGACAAGTATCCAGAGCATCACTGATTTCATGACCTGTGCAGGCAGAACCCTGCCGGATAATATCCGTCTCTGGGCAAGAAGAAACCTTGCAGTTGCCCGTTCACACGAAGTATCTCCGGAGGAGAGACGCCATGCTCAGCGTGCCCTTTCCATCATGATGAATGTACAGTGGAAGAGCAATTATTTCGAAGCGATCGATCCTCAGGAGGCTCGCAGGATTCTTGACGAAGAACTCTACGGAATGGAATCTGTAAAACAGCGTATCATCGAAACGATCATTCAGATCAACCGTACCCATACACTTCCGGCATACGGACTTCTCCTTGTAGGTCCTGCAGGTACGGGCAAATCCCAGATTGCATACGCAGTTGCACGTATCCTGAAACTTCCATGGACAACTCTGGATATGAGCTCCATCAACGACCCGGAACAGCTCACAGGAAGCTCCAGAATCTATGCAAACGCAAAGCCTGGAATCATCATGGAAGCCTTCTCAGCAGCAGGAGAATCTAACCTTGTATTTATCATCAATGAGCTTGACAAAGCAGCATCAGGCAAAGGCAATGGAAACCCTGCAGACGTACTTCTGACACTGCTTGACAACCTTGGATTTACAGATAACTATATGGAATGTATGGTGCCTACAGTCGGTGTTTATCCAATTGCAACAGCAAATGATAAATCCCAGATCAGCGCACCTCTGATGTCCCGTTTTGCAGTGATCGATATCCCGGATTATACATCAGAAGAGAAGAAAATTATCTTCTCCAAATACGTTCTTCCGAAAGTTCTGAAACGCATGAGCCTCAAAGCAGAAGAGTGCGTAGTGACGGATGATGGACTGGATGCTATTGTTGAGAAACACAAAAACACCAGCGGAATCCGTGATCTGGAACAGGCAGCAGAACATATCGCAGCCAATGCTTTGTACCAGATCGAAGTAGACCATCTGACAGGTGTGACATTTAATGCGGAGATGGTGAGAGAGTTACTTTCCTGAAAAAAGTCTTGACATAGATAAAAGTTAAGCGTATACTGTCAGACATCAGCAGGATAAAGTGTAAAAATTGCTGATAAAAACAAAATAAGATCTTCAGGGCAGGGTGCAATTCCCTACCGGTGGTAAAGCCCACGAGCCATAAGGCATGATTCGGTGAGATTCCGAAGCCGACAGTACAGTCTGGATGAAAGAAGATAGTAGTAAAGATACAGAAGAATTAACTGATCTGTGAAAGCTGACTGCTCTGGAATAATAAATTTATTCCAGAGCTTTTTTAACATCATTAAAGCAGTTTCAGCGATGAAGTAAAAAGTCAGATTCACAAAAAGATAATTCATATCAAATATGAATTTACAGGCCCTGGATGTTGAAAAACACCGGGGCTTTTTCTGTATCATCAGAAGAGCAGGAGATGAGGTATTGAAAAATATAGCTGATATGGAAAAAGACAGACAATATATGAAAATGGCTTTAGAACTGGCCAAAAAAGGAATGGGTTTTACAGCGCCCAATCCAATGGTAGGTGCCGTGATCGTTAAAAATGGAAAGATCATTGGCCAGGGATATCACAGAAAATACGGTGAACTTCATGCAGAGAGAGAAGCCCTGGCGGCATGCACAGAACAACCAGAAGGTGCATCTATATATGTTACTTTAGAACCCTGCTGCCATTACGGAAAACAGCCTCCATGTGTCAATGCGATCCTAGAGTCGGGAATCAGACGCGTGATCGTCGGATCATCAGATCCTAATCCGCTGGTTGCAGGAAAAGGAATCCGGATTTTGAAGGAGCATGGGATCGAAGTGACAGAGAATGTTTTAAAAGAAGAGTGTGATAAATTGAATGAAGCATTTTTTTATTACATCCAAAATCAAAAACCATATGTGGTCATGAAATATGCGATGACTCTGGATGGGAAGATTGCCGCTTATACAGGTGCGTCCAGATGGGTGACAGGAGAAGCGTCCAGAATGCATGTACAGAAACAGAGACTGAAATATACAGGAATTATGGTGGGAGTGGGAACTGTACTGGCAGATGATCCGATGCTCACCTGCAGACTGGAAAACAGCAGAAATCCCGTGCGCATTATCTGTGATTCCCACTTGAGAACACCACTGGATTCTAAGATTGTGAAGACTGCAGCGACAGTTCCCACAATTCTTGCGACCAGCAGTAAAGAGCAGCAGAAGATAAAGAATTATGAAGACCTTGGATGCAAAGTTCTGTATGTTCCTGAGAAAAACGGGCACATAGATTTAAACAGATTAATGGAACTTCTGGGAGCCGAAAAAATAGACAGTATTTTGCTGGAAGGAGGGGGTACTTTAAACTGGTCAGCACTGGAAAGCGGCATTGTCCAGAAAGTTCAGGCCTATATAGCACCCAAACTTTTTGGGGGAGAAAAAGCAAAGACACCGGTAGAAGGAACGGGATTTCCTGATCCTGCCAGTGCAGTATTATTAAAAAACAGCGAAATAACCAGATTAGGAGATGATCTTCTCATAGAGAGCGAGGTGAAGCAAAATGTTCACGGGAATTGTTGAAGAACTTGGAACTGTGAAAAAAATAAAAAAAGGAGCAAATTCAGCAGTATTTACGATACAGGCAGAGAAAATTCTGGATGATCTGAAAACTGGGGACAGTGTAGCTGTAAATGGAATCTGCCTGACTGTAACCGCATGTCTGGAAAATGGCTTTATGGCAGATGTGATGCACGAGACATTGAATCGTTCTGCGTTGCTCCAGCTTTCTCCGGGACAGCATGTAAATCTGGAAAGGGCAATGCCTGCAAATGGAAGGTTTGGAGGACATATTGTTGCAGGGCATGTGGATGGAACAGGAAAAATCACAAAAATCCACAGAGATGATAATGCTGTCTGGTACACAATTCAGACTTCAGAGCAAATTATGAAATATATAGTAATAAAAGGTTCTGTAACAATTGATGGGATCAGTCTTACAGTAGCAAAAGTCTCAGAAACAGATTTTTCTATTTCTGCAATTCCTCATACAGTGAAGATTACAGTTCTCGGAGAACGCAAAGAAGGGGATATTGTTAATCTTGAGACTGATATTATTGGAAAATACGTAGAAAAGTTAATAACGCCTGTGAAAGAACAGCCATCAAAAAGCAATATTACACGGGATTTTCTGAGTAAGTATGACTTTTAACTGAATCAAGTAAGTCCCCTGCTTCAATTGCGAAAAGCAATAAGCAGTGGGTGGGGACTTGCTTGTATCAGGAGTGGTACAAGCCACTCCTGATAAACTGCGGAGCAGTTATTCGGTGTAGAGCCACGTAGCGAAGCGGATTGCGAATATCCGCTTGACCCAAATACATAAGCAGTTCAATACGGATGATTTTACCCGCTTAACAACAGAAAAATATATCGCATAAGGAGAGGAAAAAATGAACGGATTTGATTCAGTAGAAGAAGCTCTGGAAGAACTTCGAAATGGAAAAATTATTCTGGTAACGGATGATCCGGACAGAGAAAATGAAGGAGATTTTATCTGTGCAGCAGAGTTTGCCACAACAGAAAATATTAATTTTATGGCAACTCATGGAAAGGGACTTATCTGTATGCCAATGTCTGAGGAATATGTAAGGAAACTGCAGTTCCCGCAGATGGTAACAGAAAATTCTGATAATCATGAAACGGCTTTTACTGTTTCTGTAGACCATATCAGTACAAGTACAGGAATCTCCGCAGCAGAACGTTCTGTTACAGCCATGAAATGCGTAGAGGAGAATGCAAAACCCGAAGATTTCAGACGTCCCGGACATATGTTTCCGCTTCTGGCAAAGAAGAATGGGGTGCTGGAAAGGAACGGACATACAGAAGCAACTGTAGACCTCTGCAGACTTGCCGGATTAAAACAGTGTGGCTTGTGTTGTGAAATTATGAGAGAAGACGGCACTATGATGAGGGCCTCTGAGTTACGGGAAGTTGCCAGAAAGTGGAATCTGAAATTCATAACGATCAAAGATATTCAGAATTACCGTAAATGCCATGACATTCTGGTGGATCGCGTGACGACTACAAAAATGCCTACCAGATACGGAGAATTTATGGCATACGGATTTGTAAATCGTCTTAATGGTGAACATCATGTGGCACTGGTAAAAGGTGAAATTGGAGATGGAAAAGATGTTCTTTGTCGTGTGCATTCAGAGTGCCTGACAGGAGACGTGTTTGGATCTCAACGTTGTGACTGCGGACAGCAGTTTGCAGCAGCGATGTCTCAGATTGAAGAAGAAGGAAGGGGAATACTTCTTTATATGAGACAGGAAGGAAGAGGAATCGGATTGATCAATAAACTTCGTGCCTATGAACTTCAGGAACAGGGAATGGATACACTGGAAGCAAATCTGGCACTTGGATTTGCCGGGGATGAAAGAGAATATTATATTGGTGCGCAGATTCTGAGAAATCTGGGAGTAAAAGAGCTTCGCCTGCTGACAAATAATCCGGATAAAGTTTATCAGCTGGAAGAATTTAGGATCAAGATCAAAAAGAGAGTTCCAATCCAGATGAATGCGACAGCGTATGACCTGCACTATCTCAAAACGAAACAATTACGGATGGGACACATTTTGAAGTATTAAATGCTGCAGAGAATTTTTAACGTAACAATAACGTTACCGAAAATAAAACTTACTTTGTATAAAAACCTGTACAGGTTAAAAATAAATTTACAGATGAAAGGATTAAAAAAATGAAAACATTAGAAGGAAAATTAGTATCAGATGGAATGAAGGTAGGAATTGTAGCGGCACGTTTCAATGAGTTCATTACTTCTAAACTGGTAAGCGGTGCAATGGATGGACTGACACGTCATAATGTAAAGGAAGAAGACATTCAGGTAGCCTGGGTGCCAGGTGCTTTTGAAATCCCACTGATCGCGTCCAAGATGGCCAAAAGCGGAAAATATGATGCTGTGATCTGTGTCGGTGCAGTGATCCGTGGAAATACCAGCCATTATGATTATGTATGCAATGAGGTTTCCAAAGGTATTGCATCAGTGTCATTAGAAACAGGAGTTCCGGTATTGTTCGGAGTACTTACAACAGAGAACATCGAGCAGGCAATTGAGCGCGCAGGTACAAAAGCAGGAAATAAAGGCTATGACTGTGCACTCAGTGCCATTGAGATGGTAAATTTAATAAAAGAACTTGAGGCTTAAACAGACTCAGGGTCAAAAAAAGAAACCAGCTCATGAAAATCGAAAGGCAATGGAGCTTCCAGTGAGATAAATTCATCTTTGAAAGGATGCTGAAAAGAAACTCTCCATGCATGAAGGGCAGCACGTTTGAATGAATGTTGCAAGCATGATACTGGAGCTATATCTGCATCCCTATTAGGTGACCGTTTTTCAGTAATATTTTTTTCATACAACGAATCCCCAAGAAGTGGATGTCCAGTCGAAGCCATATGGACACGGATCTGATGGGTACGTCCGGTATCCAGCTTAAGTGTGACAAGTGACCAGTCCTGACTGGAAAAAAGAGTATGATAATGAGTAACTGCTGTTTTGATTTTTCCTGATAATGCAGATGAATATGGGAAAAGATCAGCAGCAGTTTTCGTTTTCAGATGATTCTCCGGATCCTGCATCAGCGGCAGATCTATGGTATGCCAGACATCAGGCACGTCTACAGGCAGAGCACCGGATACAACAGCAAGATACTGCTTACGGATCTTGCAGGGAGACTTTGCAGATTGAAGTCTCGAAGCAGCCACCTGATTCTTGGCAAAAACCACAATCCCGGAAGTCTCCTGATCCAGTCGCCCGACCGGGCGGACACAGACCTGCTCATTTTTCTCGCGGAAGTAGTCGGCAACAAGATTAGAGAGACTGTCTGCATAATGCATTCCAGCTGGATGTGTAACTATTCCAGCTGGCTTATTAACTGCCAGAATATCAATATCTTCATATAGAATATTCAGAGAAGAAGTTTCAGGAATTGAAGTTGAAACTTTATGTGAATTAAAGTCTGGCAGATTTTTATTTCTGACGCTATTATTATAATTTTCAAGATGTGCAGAAGTAGTCTGCCCTTCCTCAAGACAAATACGAATCACATCACCGGGATATGCTGTTTCAGTTACACGACAGCGTATTCCGTTTTTTGTAATTCCATCCAGTCGAAACTTAGCCTGACTGATCTGTCGTTTCGTAAGTTCTGCATTCTTTTTCAGGAATGCTTCAATTTTAATTTCTGCAGTCTGTTCATTTATTTTAAATTCCAGATATCGTTCCATTTTAGTGATTCCTTTGCGCAATTAATCGTATGGATAATTATTGCCATATTGTTTATATCCGTTTTACTGATGTCAGAGTTGGTTAAATATTAATATATTGATATTACAGGTCAAAAAATAAACTGTCAATGCAAAATTATGTCGACATAATGCATAAATATACTGAAGAAAAATTACAATTGTGCTATGATAATATAAGAAACAAAACTATGAAAGTGGGGCAGAAAAAACTATGAAATACTTAATCATCGGAGCAGGAGGAACCGGCGGTGTTACCGGATATTATATGAAAAAAGCAGGCAAGGATGTGACCCTGATCGCAAGAGGCGAACACCTGAAAACAATCCAGGAACAAGGCCTTACCTTAGAGAAAATGTGGGATAAAACAGAAGAAACAATCACCATCCCTGCTACAGACATGGAACATTACACAGACCATCCAGATGTAATTTTTGTCTGCGTAAAAGGCTATTCACTGGATGAAACCATACCATTTATCAAACGGATTGCGAAGAAAACCACCATCGTAATTCCAGTCTTAAACATCTACGGAACCGGTGGAAAGATGCAGAAACGGATGCCTGAACTTCTGGTAACAGACGGATGTATCTATGTCTCTGCAAATATCAAAGAACCAGGAAAACTGCTTCAGCATGGACAGATCCTTCGCATTGTATTTGGCGTAAGAGACAAAGCAGAATTCAGACCAGAATTAAAAGAAATCCAGAAAGATCTCTGCGACAGCCACATCGATGGAATCCTTTCCGAGAATATCCGCCGCGAAGCCCTGGAGAAATTTTCCTACGTATCTCCAATCGGTGCAGCAGGACTCTACTATCACGCAACGGCCGCAGACTTCCAGAAAGAAGGCGAGGCAAGAGAACTCTTCAAGACAATGATAAGAGAAATCGCAGCACTCGCAGAAGCCATGGGAGTTCCATTCCAGAAAGATATGGTAGACGTAAACTTAAAAATCCTTTCCAACCTTGCGCCGGAAGCGACTACTTCCATGCAGAGAGACATTATGGCGGGAAAACAATCCGAAATCGATGGATTAGTTTATGAAGTAGTAAGAATGGGTGAAGAATATCACGTCCCTGTACCAGCATATAAAAAAGTGGCAGAGAAACTTAAAAAATTATAAAGACATTATTTTCTGGATATAGACTGTAAATAATGTATTACGTATATCTGTATGATAATAAAAAACTACGGGAAGATATGGAATAAAGATATAAATGAATTTACCGTGTGACATTTAGAACAATACAAAAAAAGGATGCGAATTACTCGCATCCCTTTTTATACTCATTTGGACAATTTATTAATTCTCTGGAATTATAACTGAGGACCAGCAGCAACAAGTGCTTTACCAGCAGCGTTTCCTTCGTATTTAGCAAAGTTCTTGATGAATCTTCCGGCAAGATCTTTAGCTTTTTCTTCCCACTGAGCTGCATCAGCATATGTGTCACGAGGATCAAGGATACCTGTGTCTACACCGTTAAGTTCTGTAGGAACTTCGAAATCGAAGAATGGGATCTTCTTAGTAGGAACATTAAGGATATCTCCGTTAAGGATTGCATCGATGATACCACGGGTATCTTTGATGGAGATACGTTTTCCTGTTCCGTTCCATCCTGTGTTAACGAGGTAAGCTTTAGCTCCGCTCTTTTCCATCTTCTTAACAAGTTCTTCTGCATATTTTGTCGGATGCAGTTCAAGGAATGCCTGTCCGAAGCAAGCAGAGAATGTAGGTGTAGGCTCTGTGATTCCACGCTCTGTACCAGCAAGTTTAGCTGTGAATCCAGACAGGAAATAGTACTGAGTCTGCTCTGGTGTCAGGATAGATACTGGAGGAAGTACTCCGAAAGCATCTGCGGACAGGAAGATTACGTTCTTAGCTGCCGGTGCAGAAGAGATCGGGCGAACGATGTTTTCAATGTGGTTGATCGGATAAGATACACGAGTATTCTCTGTTACGCTCTTATCTGCGAAATCAATCTTGCCTTCAGCATCAAGTGTTACGTTCTCAAGAAGAGCGTTACGTTTGATTGCATTGTAGATGTCTGGCTCAGAATCTTTGTCAAGGTTGATAACTTTAGCGTAGCATCCGCCTTCGAAGTTGAATACACCGTTGTCATCCCAGCCATGTTCGTCATCGCCGATCAGGAGACGTTTCGGGTCTGTGGAAAGAGTAGTTTTACCTGTTCCGGAAAGACCGAAGAAGATAGCTGTGTTCTCGCCGTTCATATCTGTGTTTGCAGAGCAGTGCATGGAAGCCATACCTTTTAATGGAAGGAAGTAGTTCATCATGGAGAACATACCTTTCTTCATTTCTCCGCCGTACCATGTGTTTACGATAACCTGCTCTTTAGTTGTGATGTTGAACATTACAGCTGTTTCAGAGTTCAGGCCTAATTCTTTATAGTTTTCAACTTTAGCTTTGGAAGCGTTGTATACAACGAAATCCGGCTCAAAGCTTTCAAGTTCTTCATCTGTTGGCTGGATGAACATATTCTTTACGAAATGTGCCTGCCATGCAACTTCAACGATGAAACGGATTGCCATACGAGTATCTTTGTTGGCTCCGCAGAATGCATCTACTACGAAAAGTCTCTTGTTGGAGAGCTCTTTCTTGGCGATTTCTTTAACTGCAGCCCATGCTTCCTGAGTTGCAGGATGGTTATCGTTCTTGTATTCATCAGTTGTCCACCATACTGTATCTTTGGAGTTCTCATCCATAACGATGTATTTATCTTTAGGAGAACGTCCTGTGTAAATACCTGTCATAACGTTAACTGCACCAAGTTCGCTGACCTGACCTTTTTCAAAGCCCTCAAGCTCTGGTTTAGTTTCCTCTTCAAATAACATCTCATAAGAAGGATTATAGACAATTTCAGTTGTTCCGGTAATGCCATACTTGCTTAAATCGATTTTTGCCATCTTACGTTTAACCTCTTTTCTTTGTTAATGAAAGTGCCTGCTTAAACAGGCTTTAAGATACCTTACCAAAAAAGCGAAAGAGTATCGCTTCTCTTTTCTATTATACATATTTAACGTGTAAAATCAACAGCATTTTTCCGTTTTTTTGATTTTTGTTAAAGATTTATCAACTGTATTTGCCATAAAATTCAGGAGTTTTCAGAACAGGTATGTAAAATTATTATGTCAGCAATATGGGAATACTATTCATGAATATGATAATATTCTATAAACCTATCTGACCTGTCGACACATCAGACAGTTGTGTGGTCTGATGATATGTGCTAAAATAAGAAAAAATTATCTGACCGGATAATATGAAATATCATCCGGCATATCAAAAATACAAAAGAGGGTGAAGATTATTAAAACATATTATTTAATTGATTTTGAAAACGTAGGATGCGAAGGATTGAAAGGATGCGGGAAACTGAATGAAACAGCTTTTATCCATCTTTTTTATACAGACAACAACAGAAAAATAGATCTTGATATTATTAATGACCATGGAGAGTCAAAGCTGATTACACATAAAGTACCGACCGGAAATCAGTCTGCAGATATGCATCTGGGATCTTATCTGGGATATCTGCTGGGAACTGAATGTGCCGACCAGAATGAGGAATGCAAAATTGTCGTAATCAGTAAAGATACAGGCTTTGACAATATTATAGAATTCTGGAAAGCAGAAAAAGGCATGAAGATATCCAGAAGTGAGAAAATTTCCGGAAAACAGGTGCAGACAAAGAAACAGCATACCAGACAGTCAGAAAATCAATCTGCCAAACTGTCAAAACAGAAAAAGACTGTAAAACAAACCAAAAAGATAATTGATATGAACGCAGGTGTAAAGAAGTTACAACAAGAACTGACACAGGTTCTTGATAAGGCGGGAATGCCAAAAGAAGTAGTAAATTATGTTTCAACGACTGTAGAAAAAAATGCAGAAGACAAAAACAGAAAACAGCAGATCTACCGATCCATCGTTTCACAATATGGACAGACAAAAGGGCTGAATATCTATAATCATATTAAAAAGAAAATTTAACCGAATTGCGAATATCCGCTTGACCTGCCGGCGAATCTGAGCGAACAGATAAAGTCAGTCAGAAGATACAATAAGGAAAATAAATTTCTGAGAAACTGGCGTTAAAAAGAAGGAGGCCGGGAACTGAAATCAGCTCCCGGCAAAAGTATGAAAAAGAAAAAGTTTTATTTGCAATTACTCTTTGCTCTGTACAGATAATAATATAACCGGAAAATGTGAGAAATATGTGGTGAGATTTTGAAAAAACTGTGAAATGAACGAAAAATAAAAGTGAACAGTAACGAGGATATCTTTGACTCCAACGAAACAGGTACTTAACTCTGTACAAAGATACTTCAATGTTGTATAGTGATAAAAAGAATAACGGCATGTAGCGAAGCGAATTAGAGGCTCTCAGGAAAACAGAACCGATTGACAAAGAAACCTTCGGCTCTACAGATCTGGCAGGAGAACTGGTAGCAATGAATGAAGACGATGAAATTGAAAGCATCACATTTGTAGGTTTATGCACAGACATTTGTGTAATTTCCAATGCACTTCTGACAAAAGCATCTCTTCCGGAGGTTCCGATCATTGTAGATGCCAAATGCTGTGC
>CAVCYJ010000085.1:0-11489 GCA_963605995.1 Holdemanella biformis
GGGATTTTGACTTGTATGTCTCGGGATTTTGGCATTTTCATACCAAAACACCTCGTGGAATAGTAGACTGCTGAATAGTTACAATTAAACAATAACATACAAAATAGAAGATAAAATAAAAACAGAGGTGCGAAATGTCTGATAATAAAAATATAAATGAAAAATTCACAGGAAAGAAATTAAGTATTCTGGCAGTAGCGGCAATAACTGTAACTATGATTGGAAGCAGTGTTCCGGTTGCGATACAGCCAGTTCAGGCATCCCAGGAGAAGAGTACAGCCATTTCAGTGTTGCCTGATAATATTACAATTGATCAGTCAACAGAGCTTGCAGATATTGAACTTCCTTCTTCGGAGTATGGAACCCTTGAGTGGGCAGACGGAAGTTATGTGCCAACTCAGAGAGTGCAGGCATGTGAAGTGATTTTGGTGCCTGCTGAGGGACAGGATCTGAGTAACGCTGAAGGGTGGGATCCGGAAACAGGTGTTGTAGTCGGAACTATTAATGTGATTGTAAATGGTCTGGATGACAGCAGTGAAGATGAGTCAGAAGCAGAGGTGACAGCAGCTCCGGAAAAAGATCAGGATGATCAGGACGAAAATACTGCATCCGAAGATGACAGTACAGATGATGATAAGAACAGTTCAGATGAGACTGGTGAAAACTCAAAGGCTGAAAATGACAGTGACAATAAGAAAGATGCAGAAAAGCAGGAAACAGAAGACAGTGAGGTGACCGGCGAACTGAAACCTGCCGGAGACAATACAGAGCAGGAAACAGAAAACAGACAGGATTCTGCAGATAGTGAGGAAAATTCAGCTGACAGAGAAGAAGATAATATTTTTGATAATCCCGAGATGCCGGATGACACAGATGGTCGTTCGGATGAAGCAGATGATAATATTTCTGAGGCTGAGAAGGAAAAACTCGCAGAAAGCAATCACACCTGTAATGGTATTACTGTGAGCGGAATTAATCTTCCGTGGTATGTGCAGTTTCGGGTGAGCAGCGGAGACAGTTACCAGTTTACCAATGAATCAGATGCAATGATTTTTAAATCCTATGAATTTGAACTCTGGGATCTGCAGAATGATACTGAATATGAGATCCCAAGTGGAGAGTATATCAGTGTGACAGTTCCTGTAAAAGCAGGATATCAGTATACGATCGAACACCTGCTTGATAATGGAGCAACAGAGACGATCATTCCGAGCGTGGATGATGATGTCATGGTATTCAGTACTCATTCATTTAGTCCATTCGGAATTGCAGGAAGCAGACAACTGGTAGGTCCGGATAGTGCAGACGATACTGATGATGCTGAAACAGCAACACCTGTTCCAACGGATACTTCAGCACAGACACAGTCTTCAGATTCTGAAAGCAGCAGTGCTGTTTCATCAGATGCTGTTTCGGATAACAATGGCAATTCTTCTGTTTCGCAGACTTCCGATTCAGAAGCAGGTAAAGCTGCTGAGAACAGCAATGCAGTAAATACCGGTGACACAACTACGATTCTTCCATTTGTTGTACTTATTGCAGCGGCAGCGGTGATCATCGGCGGGATTATGTTTATTAAAAGAAAAAAGAAATAATGCTATCCGATTATGTGATTGTAAAGATATCGGCAGCTGCGGAGAAAATTGTGAATAACATATATTCTTCTTCCATATAGATAGTATAACAGGAGGGGAGTATATGAAAGGCAGAGCAGTTCTGAGGTCGTTGTTATTTTCATACGCGCTGACAGGAGTTGCGTTGCTGCTGCTGGCGTTGCTGCTGTTTACGTTTGACCTTGGTGAAACAGCAGTAGATGTGGGAGTGATAATCATTTACATCATTGCGTGTTTTATGGGAGGCTTTATGTCGGGACGGATTGTGCGCAGAGATAAATATCTTTGGGGTGTTGTAACCGGTCTGGCTTATTTTGTACTGCTCCTGGCAGTTTCTTTTGCGGTAAGGGGACGTTGGGATATGAGTGCGGCTCATGCTGTAACCACATTTTTTATGTGTGTTGGCGGCGGAACCCTTGGGGGAATGCTGTCGTAAAAAAAAGCTTTCAAAATTAAAAAATATATGATATACTATGCCAAGAATATAGTGATATCAGGGTCAAAGTACCTTTTGGTCCTGACATCCATATAATTACATAAGGAGGATAGAGTTATGGAACATATCAAAACCCTGAATACAAAGAATTTACAGAACACAGTAAAGAAAGGTGGATGTGGCGAGTGCCAGACTTCATGCCAGTCCGCTTGTAAGACTTCCTGTACAGTAGGAAACCAGAGCTGCGAGCAGAAATAAGATCAGCTATGGAGAAATGAGATAAGCAGCGGAGTGAGAATACTCCGCTGCTTATCTTACGCTTAGAAAGGATTTTGGTTAAAATGAGTCTGATTCACCGTTACAAAAGCAACGGCTTCAACATCGTACTTGACATCAACAGTGGATGTATCCATCTGGTAGATGAAGTTACATATGAAGTTCTTCCGTATCTGGAAGAAGGTCTTGATGCAGAAGCTATTGCAGAGAAACTTGGAAACAAATATAAAAAAGAAGACATCGAAACATCCGTAAAAGAATGTAATAAGCTGAAAGAAGATGGAATGCTTTTTACAAAAGATGTTTATGAGAATGCAATTGAAGAATTTTCAAACAACCGGCAGACCGTTGTAAAAGCATTGTGTCTGCATATTGCGCATGACTGTAATCTGGCCTGTCGCTATTGCTTTGCAGAAGAAGGCGAATATCATGGCAGAAGAGCCCTGATGTCCTATGAAGTCGGTAAGAAAGCACTGGACTTTCTGATCGCCAATTCCGGTTCCAGAAAAAATCTGGAAGTGGATTTCTTTGGCGGAGAGCCGCTGATGAACTGGAATGTTGTAAAAGATCTGGTCAAATATGGAAGAGAGCAGGAGAAACTTCATAATAAGAAGTTTCGTTTTACCTTAACAACAAACGGAGTTCTGCTGAATGATGAAGTAATGGAATTCTGCAACAGGGAGATGGGTAACGTTGTACTCAGCGTGGACGGACGTAAGGAAGTTCATGATTATATGCGCCCATTCAGAAAAGGTGCCGGAAGCTATGACCTGATCATGCCGAAGTTTAAGAAATTTGCTGATTCCAGAAATCAGGACAAGTATTATGTAAGAGGTACTTTTACTCATCATAATCTTGATTTTTCAAAGGATGTACTTCATCTGGCAGACCTTGGATTTAAACAGATTTCTGTAGAGCCTGTTGTTGCGGCAGATACAGAAGAGTATGCGATCCGCAGGGAGGATATCCCGCAGATCATGGAACAGTACGATGTCCTTGCAAAAGAAATGATCAAAAGAGAGAAAGAAGGAAATGGATTTAACTTTTTCCACTTTATGATCGATCTTACAGGCGGTCCCTGTGTATATAAAAGACTGTCGGGCTGCGGTTCAGGAACAGAGTACCTGGCTGTAACACCCTGGGGAGATTTTTACCCATGCCATCAGTTTGTTGGCGAAGAGCAGTATCTCATGGGAAATGTAGATACAGGTATTGTAAAACCGGAGATCCAGAAAGAATTCGGTGGATGCAATGTTTATACAAAGAAAGACTGTAAGGAATGTTTCGCACGTTTTTACTGCAGTGGTGGATGTGCTGCAAATGCGTTCCATTTCCAGGGAGATATCAAAGGAAGTTATGAAATCGGATGCGAACTCCAGAGAAAACGTGTGGAGTGCGCTATCATGATAAAAGCCGCACTGGCGTGTGACTGATCGGTGCACATGACCGCGGACAAAAAAATCAAGAAGGGAAAAGAACTATGAAGAAAAGTAAAGGAATCGTAGTGTTGCTTCTGACACTGATCCTGACTGTGTTCTTTTGCTTTACTGCAGCCGTAGGTATCGGTCCTACCGGAACCGGTGCAGCAAAACATATCAACACAGGCCTTGATCTTGCCGGTGGTGTCAGCATTACCTATCAGGCCAAGGAGAGCAATCCGTCAAGCGAAGATATGTCAGATACGATCTACAAGCTTCAGAAGCGTGTGGAACAGTACAGCACAGAGGCTCAGGTATACCAGGAAGGAACAGATCGTATCACGGTTGAGATTCCTGGTGTTACAGATGCAGATACTATTCTGAACGATCTGGGTAAGCCGGGTTCTCTGTATTTTATCACTCAGGAAGATGCGGATGGAAATCAGAACTTTACAACAGGACAGGACGGATATGTTCTTTCCAGAACAATGGACGAGATCAAGGAGTCCGGAAGTGTTGTACTCGAAGGTTCTGATGTGGCAGATGCACAGGGCGGTGCCGTACAGAATCAGAGCACAAGTGCAAAGGAATATGTTGTAAGTCTGACTCTTACTTCTGATGGAGATAACAGCGGTAAAGAGAAATTTGCAGAAGCTACAAAAGATAACGTAGGCAAACAGATTGCGATCGTATACGACAACAAGATTATCAGTGCTCCTAATGTAAATGAAGAAATCTCCGGCGGAAAGGCACAGATCAGCGGTATGTCTGATCTGGAAGAGGCACAGAACCTTGCTTCTTATATCCGTATCGGTTCTCTGGGACTCGAACTGGAAGAACTTCGTTCCAGCGTTGTGGCAGCGCAGCTTGGCGAGGAAGCGATTTCAACAAGTGTTCTTGCAGGTGCGATCGGTCTGATCATCGTTATTATTTTCATGATCATTGTATACCGTGTGCCTGGTATAGTTGCAGGTATTGCACTGATCCTCTATACAGCGCTGATGCTGATCACCTTGAATGCCTTTGATATTACGCTTACCTTGCCAGGTATTGCGGGTATCATTCTGGGTATAGGTATGGCGGTAGATGCCAACGTAATCATTTATGCCCGTATCAGGGAGGAAATCGGTGCGGGAGTATCGGTAAGAAATTCTATAAAGGCCGGTTTCAGCAAAGCGTTTTCCGCAATTTTTGATGGAAATATCACAACTCTGATCGCATCTTTCGTACTGATGTGGCTGGGTTCCGGTACAGTTAAGGGATTCGCTTATACACTTGCCCTTGGTATTGTGATCTCCATGTTTACAGCACTGGTTGTATCAAGATTCGTTGTTAATGCACTCTATGCAGTTGGGGTACATGATCCGAAATTCTACGGAGCTGCGAAGGAGCGCAAAGCGATAGATTTCCTTGGAAAGAAGAAAGTTTTCTTTGCCATTTCCATCATTCTGATCCTGTGTGGACCGGTAGCAATGTTTGCCAACTCTCACGCAGGAAACAAAGCATTAAATTACAGTCTTGAATTCTCAGGCGGTACATCTACAACAGTTACATTTAATGAGGATATGGATATTAAAACCATTGACTCTGAAGTAACTCCGGTTGTAGAAGAGGTAACCGGCGATAAGAATGTTCAGCCTACAAAGGTTGTTGGAACAAATCAGGTAGTGATCAAGACACGTTCTCTGGATCAGAGCGAACGTGAGGCACTGCAGAATGCGTTAGTTGAGAAATTTGGAGTAGATGAGAGCACAATTTCTACAGAGAGCATTTCATCTACTGTAAGTAGCGAGATGCGTAAGGATGCGGTTGTAGCGGTAGTCGTAGCAACAATCTGTATGCTTCTTTATATCTGGTTCAGATTTAAGGATATCCGATTTGCAAGCAGTGCGGTACTTGCACTTCTGCATGATGTTCTGGTTGTACTTGCGTTCTACGCGATTGCAAGGGTATCCGTAGGTAATACTTTTATTGCCTGCATGCTTACGATTGTAGGTTATTCGATCAATGCAACGATTGTTATCTTTGACCGTATCCGTGAGAATCTGCACAGCGGTTCCCGCGAGAAACTTGCAGAGATTGTAAATACAAGTATCACACAGACACTTACAAGAAGTGTATATACTTCTTTTACAACTTTTGTTATGGTAGCTGTTCTTTATATCATGGGAGTTTCTTCTATCCGTGAATTTGCAGCACCGCTGATGGTTGGTGTACTGATCGGTGCATATTCTTCTGTATGCATTACAGGTGCATTATGGTATGTAATGAAGAAGAAATTTACAGGAAAAGGACAGCCGGCAATTGCCACAGCTTCCACATCCGGAAAAACTTCTTCCAAACCGAAAAAAGCCCGTGATGTATCTCAGAAGGATCCGACTCAGCCGAAAAAGAAAAACCGAAAAAGAGTAGCTGAGCGTCTGGCAGCAGAAGAAGCTGCAAAGAATCAGCAGAATAATGATACAGAATAAATTGCTGTAATACTATCCCGGAGTGTAAAAGCTCCGGGATTCTTTTTTCGAAAAAGATTGCATGGTCGTCAGTATTTGTATTATCATGTAATAATCTGCGGATATTTATCGCGATGAATCAATGATACGAGGAGTAGACAGATGGAAAAATGGGTAGTGGCTGCAAAGAAAGCAGATTTTAACCAGATTGGTCAGCAGTTTCATATTGACCCGGTGATCGCAAGGCTGATCAGAAACAGGGATGTGATCGGAGAAGAGAAGATAAGAGAATATCTGCTTGGGACAGTAGATGAGATTCCGTCTCCCTGGCTGATGAAAGATATGGAGAAGGCTGTAGATATTCTGGAGAAAAAGATACAGCAGCAGGCAAGAATCCGTATTATCGGAGATTATGATATAGACGGCGTGACATCTACATACATTCTGCTGAAAGGACTGACAAGGATCGGCGCAAACGTGGATACTTATATTCCGGACAGGGTTGCTGACGGATATGGAATTCATGAGCATCTTATAGACAGAGCCGAAGCAGACAGGATAGATACGATTGTAACCTGTGATAATGGAATTGCTGCCGCAGCAGAAATTCAGACAGCGAAGGAGAAAGGAATGACAGTGATCGTTACAGATCACCATGAGATTCCATACAGAGAGGAAAATGGTGAACGCAAGGTAATCCTGCCACCTGCTGATGCAATTTTGAATCCGAAACAGTATGACTGTCCATATCCGAACAAAAATCTGTGCGGTGCAGCAGTAGCGTTCAAATATATAACAGCACTTTATGAGCACTTCTGTATACCTGAAAAAGAACTGGAAGATTATTATGAACTGACAGCTATTGCAACTGTGGGTGATGTTATGGATCTTCAGGGTGAGAACAGAATTCTGGTAAAAGAGGGTCTGCGGCATCTGAAAAATACGAAGAATAAAGGCCTGCAGGAACTGATCCGTGCCAATGCACTGGAGGATGCGAAGATAACAGCTTACCATATCGGATTTGTACTGGGACCGTGTATTAATGCCAGCGGAAGACTGGATACAGCAGCCCGTTCTCTGGCACTTTTGAATGCCGGAACAAAAGAAGAGGCAGCGAAGCTTGCCGGAGATCTGACAGCTTTAAACCAGAGCAGGAAAGCCCTTACAGAAAAGGGAAAAGAAGAAGCAATCCGGTTGATAGAAACAACAGATTTGAAAAAAGACAGAGTTCTGGTGATCTATCTTCCGGACTGCCATGAGAGTCTGGCAGGTATAATAGCGGGCAGAATCCGGGAGAAATATCATAAACCAACTTTTGTACTGACAAAAGGAGAAACAAGCGCGAAGGGCAGCGGCAGATCCATAGAAGCCTATTCTATGTATGAAGAACTGGTAAAATGTGCAGAATTACTGATACAGTTCGGTGGCCATCCAATGGCAGCAGGATTTTCCATAGAAGAAGAGAATATCGAGGAATTTCGCAGGCAGCTGAATGAAAACTGCCAGCTGACGGAAGATGATCTACGTCCCAAAATCGTGATTGATGTGCCCATGCCTGTTTCCTATATCACAAAAGAACTGGTGGGACAGATTTCATTACTGGAACCTTTTGGAAAAGGAAATACCAAGCCGGTTTTTGCGCAAAAAGATCTGAGAGTGCTTGACAGTAATATAATCGGAAAGAATAGGAATGTAGTAAAGTTAAAGCTTCTTGATCCGCAGGGAGTTACCATGGAAGGAATATACTTTGGAGAAGCAGAGGATTTTGCAGACTTTATCAGGGAAAAAGACAGCATCGCTGTCACTTATTACCCGGAAATCAATCAATTCAGAGGACGTGAGAGTCTGCAGATCATTATCCAGAATTATCGCTGAAAAAAAGAGAAACGCAAGGGATTTTGATATCTGTGTACAAAAGTCCTTCGCAGGACAGCGGGATAGAGCTGGTATATTGTACATGAACAGCAACTTGATTATGATATAAAAAGGTGATATACTATACAATATTTATGAGTTAACAGTTATCTTGGATTGAATCAATATAAAGCACACTGGAGGAGAAATAAAATGAAGAAAATTGAAGATTATGTAGTAAGTATACCTGATTTTCCTAAACCGGGAATTATTTTCAGAGATGTTACGAGTGTTTTGCAGGACGCAGACGGGTTGCAGCTGGCAGTTAATTCCATGCAGGAATGCCTGAAGGACGTAGATGTGGACGTAATTGCAGGAACGGAGTCCAGAGGATTCATTTTCGGTGTACCGATTGCATACAATCTTCATAAACCATTCGTACCGATCCGTAAGAAAGGCAAGCTCCCGAGAGAAACTGTATCTGCTAGTTATGATCTGGAATATGGCAGTGCGGAGATTGAGATGCACAAAGATTCTATCAAACCGGGTCAGAAGGTAGCGCTTGTTGATGATCTGATCGCAACAGGCGGGACTATTGAGGCTGCGATTAAGCTGGTAGAGGAACTTGGCGGTGAAGTTGTCAAGGTTGTATTCCTGATGGAACTTGCAGGATTAAAAGGCCGTGAGAGACTGAAAGGATATGATGTTGCATCCGTAATTTGTTACGATGGTAAATAAGCACAGCTGATTGTGCAGGACAGGCAGGTGGGAGCATATGGCAGAGAAGACAAAAAGTACAGAACAAAAGAATGATAAAATGCAGATTGAGAAAGAGAAACTGGAATCTGTAAAGCGAGCGGATGCTGTGGTAAAGACCATGCACGATTTTACAAGTCCGGAGGTACTTTACAGAGAACTGATAAACAGTGTCCTGAAGTATCATCCGTCAACAGATATATCCATGATCGAGAAGGCATACAGAGTGGCGAGCGAAGCTCATGAAGGGCAGAAGAGAAAGTCCGGGGAGCCATATATTATCCATCCTTTGTGTGTGGCAATCATTCTGGCAGATCTGGAACTTGACAAAGAGACGATCGTAGCAGGTCTTCTTCATGATGCAGTTGAAGATACCTGGATGACTTATGAGGAAGTTGAGAAGGAGTTCGGATCAGAGGTTGCACTTCTTGTTGATGGTGTTACCAAGCTGGGACAGTTGTCTTATTCAGCAGACAAAGTGGAAGTTCAGGCTGAGAATCTCAGAAAGATGTTCCTTGCTATGGCAAAGGATATCCGTGTTATTCTGATCAAGCTTGCAGACCGTCTCCATAATATGCGTACTCTGCAGTATATGCGTCCGGAAAAACAGCAGGAGAAGGCCAGAGAGACCATGGATATTTATGCTCCGATAGCCATGCGTCTCGGTATTTCCAAGATCAAGGTAGAACTTGACGACCTGTCACTGAAATATCTGGAACCGGATGTTTACTATGACCTGGTAAAGAAGGTTGCCCTGCGAAAGAGTGACAGAGAAAAGTTTGTAGGTGCTATTGTAAAAGAAGTTAAGCAGCATATGGAAGATGCCAATATCAGGTCGCAGGTAGATGGACGTGTGAAGCATTTTTTCAGTATATATAAAAAAATGGTCAATCAGGATAAGACTATAGATCAGATTTATGACCTCTTTGCAGTCCGTATCCTGGTAGATACCGTAAAGGACTGTTATGCAGCTCTTGGTGTGATCCATGAGATGTATAAGCCTATCCCCGGAAGATTTAAAGACTATATAGCCATGCCGAAACCTAACATGTATCAGTCATTGCATACCACTCTGATCGGACCGAACGGACAGCCGTTTGAGATACAGATCCGTACCTTTGAGATGCATAAAACAGCCGAATATGGTATTGCGGCACATTGGAAATATAAAGAGTCTTCTGATGGTAAGGTACCTGTAGGAAAGAGTGAAGAAGAGAAATTAAACTGGCTGCGTCAGATTCTGGAATGGCAGCGGGATATGTCTGATAACAAGGAATTTATGAGCCTCCTGAAGAATGATCTGGATCTTTTTGCAGACAGTGTTTACTGCTTTACTCCGCAGGGAGATGTTAAGACACTGCCAAGTGGTTCTACACCGGTGGATTTTGCCTACAGTGTTCACAGTGCAGTAGGAAATAAGATGATTGGTGCCCGTGTCAACGGGAAACTTGTTCCGATTGAATATGAGATCAAGAACGGTGACCGTATTGAGATTATTACTTCTCAGAATTCTCAGGGACCAAGCCGTGACTGGCTGAAACTGGTCAAGAGTACGCAGGCAAAGAATAAAATTAACCAGTGGTTCAAGAAAGAATTAAAAGAAGACAATATCCTTAAGGGTAAGGAAATGCTTGCGCAATATGCACGTGCCAAGGGATTTAAAATCGTAAATTATAATAAGCCTCAGTATCTGGAGACTGTTATGAACAAATACGGATTCCGTGACTGGGATTCCGTGCTTGCAGCAATCGGTCATGGAGGACTGAAGGAAGGCCAGGTTTTTAATAAGCTGGCAGAGGCTTATGACAAAGAGAATAAGAAAGCCATGACGGACGAGCAGGTACTGGAAGCTGCATCTGAAGCTCAGGAAAAACTGCATATTGCAAAGAGCAAGAGTGGAATTGTGGTAAAAGGTATCCACGATGTGGCAGTTCGTTTCTCCAAGTGCTGCAATCCGATCCCTGGTGATGAGATTGTAGGATTTGTTACAAGAGGACGCGGAATCACCATTCATCGTACAGACTGTGTCAATGTGCTGAATATGTCTGAAACAGACAGAAGCCGTCTGATCGAAGCAGAATGGCAGCAGCCTGATACCAAGGAAAAAGAGAAGTACATGGCTGAGATTCAGGTTTATGCAAATAACCGTACCGGTCTTCTGGTTGATCTTTCCAAGATATTTACAGAACGTAAGATTGACCTGAGAAGCATTAACAGCCGTACAAATAAGCAGGAGAAAGCAACCATTTCCATGAGTTTTGAGATTGGAAGTAAAGAAGAACTACGTTCTCTGATCGAGAAGATCCGTCAGGTAGAGAGCGTTATTGATGTTGAGAGAACTACCGGCTGATCACAGAAAAACTGTTCATAGAAAGGAATCATATGAAAAACTTAGAATTACAGAAATGTATATTGGGACCTGTATATACAAACTGCTATTTCCTTAAGAACAAAGAAACCGGAGAATTGCTCATTATAGATCCTGCAGACTGCCCGGAGAAGATTGAACTGAAGGTTTCCCAGATGGATGCAAAGCCGGTGGCAATCCTGCTTACGCATGGACATTTCGATCATATCATGGCAGCACAGGCAGTAAAGGAGAAATATAATATTCCGATTTATGCCTGCCATCAGGAAGAAGAGATGCTTCGCGAGCCGTCGGTTAATATGACTGCTCATTATGGCA
>CAVCYJ010000086.1:0-11394 GCA_963605995.1 Holdemanella biformis
TTTCTTCCGAAAAGCTCTTTTTTCCTCATAGATTCATCTCCTTCTGTTAAATTTTCATAAATATCCTGTAAATTATATCATATTTTCCCGAAAATTAAAATATTTATTGAAGAGTGTTAAAAAAAACGTTACAATGTGAACACACTGGTAAATATCATTTTACCTGAAATATATATACCATAATGGAGGTAGCTATAATGGCCAGACGAATATATCCCGTCATTACGATCAGCCGCGAATTCGGTGCCGGCGGTCACAGCATTGCAAAGAAACTTTCAGAAAGACTTGACATTCCTTATTATGATAAAGATTTTGCCAGACAGACCGCTGCAAAGAGCGGATACTCTGAAGAAGATGTCGAACGCGAAGGCGAGACTTTAAGCCGCAGTGCCAAACTGCTGGACAGTTTCCTGAGCAATTCCGTTAATTATTCCAGTTCCCATGATGCCATTTTTGAGGCACAGAAAGAACTTGTTCTGCAGCTTGCCGAAAATGACTGCATTCTGATCGGACGCTGTTCCAACCTGATTTTGCGTGAAGCCGGCATTCCGAGTCTGGATATCTTTCTTCATGCAGATGCCAATATTCGCACAGAACATATTCAGCAGTTAGGACTGAACGGAAAAGAAGACCCACGCAAGTATCTGATCAAAATGGACGATATGCGCGAAACCTATTTCAAAACATATACCAAACACGACCTTGGCAGATACCGCGACTATGATCTCTGCCTTGATACAGGAACTCTGGGATTCGACACCTGTGTCGATATTATCGAAAAGCTTGTACGCCAGAAGGCTGTTATGATCTAAACAATAAAGGTGCCGTTGATCATCTGCTGATAATCAACGACACCTTTGTCATGTTCTTATTCTTAGAATGTAAACTTATCTGCGAAGTATGCATCCAGTTCTTCAATCTTCACACGAACCTGCTCCATTGTATCACGGTCACGGATGGTAACTGCTCCATCGTTCTCAGATTCAAAATCGTATGTTACACAGAACGGAGTACCGATCTCATCTTGTCTTCTGTAACGTTTACCGATGTTTCCACGGTCATCATATTCACAGTTATATTTCCTGCTTAACTGCTGGTAGATCTTCTCTGCACCTTCGTTCAGCTTCTTTGAAAGCGGAAGCACGCCGATCTTAACAGGTGCAAGTGCCGGATGGAAATGAAGGACTGTACGAACGTCATTCTTCTCCGCATCCAGAACTTCTTCGTCATATGCGCTGCACAGGAATGCAAGTACCACACGGTCAGCTCCCAGTGACGGCTCGATTACATATGGGATATATTTCTGTTTCTTCTCATCATCAAAATATGTCAGATCCTGTCCAGATACATTCTGATGCTGTGTCAGGTCATAATCTGTTCTGTCAGCAATTCCCCACAGTTCGCCCCATCCGAACGGGAACAGGAACTCTACGTCTGTTGTAGCCTTGCTGTAGAAACTTAACTCTTCTGCATCATGGTCACGGTAACGGACTTCTTCATCTTTAAGGCCAAGTGAATGTAACCAGTTCAGGCAGAAGCTCTTCCAGTATGCAAACCACTCAAGGTCTGTATCCGGCTCACAGAAGAATTCAAGCTCCATCTGCTCGAACTCACGGGTACGGAATGTGAAGTTACCCGGTGTGATCTCATTACGGAAAGATTTACCGATCTGGCCGATACCAAACGGGATTTTCTTACGGGATGTTCTCTGAACATTCTTGAAGTTTACGAAAATACCCTGTGCTGTCTCAGGTCTTAAATATACGGTATTCTTAGCGTCCTCAGTAACACCCTGGAATGTCTTGAACATCAGGTTGAACTGGCGGATATCTGTAAAGTTATGCTTGCCGCAGGTCGGGCATGGTACATTGTGATCCTTGATGAAGTTCATCATCTCTTCCTGAGACCATCCGTCAACAGAGTTCTCAAGTTCAATGCCGTTCTCCTGGCTGAAATCCTCAATGATCTTATCTGCACGGAAACGCTCATGACACTCCTTGCAGTCCATCAGCGGATCAGAGAAGCTTCCCAGATGTCCGGATGCTACCCATGTCTGTGGATTCATCAGGATCGCACAGTCAACACCTACATTGTATGGGGATTCCTGAATGAATTTCTGCCACCATGCACGTTTCACATTATTCTTTAATTCTACACCGAGATTACCGTAATCCCATGTATTTGCAAGACCTCCGTAAATCTCAGAGCCCGGATAAACAAATCCTCTTGCTTTTGCCAGAGCTATGATCTTGTCCATTGTTTTTTCCATGACTATTCTCCTCGTTTTTTTATAAAATAGATAGAAACTGTTCAGCAGTCTGCTATTAACTGTGAAGGTACTGAACAGTTACGATAGATAAGCAGTTATCATCCGGCCTGCGGACAATAACAGCTATAGCTACAGCCATTATACCTGTAACTCTTTTCTTTTTCAAGGTATCTCAGCTCATTATTTCCAGAATTTCCAGACTTTTGAACCGTTTTTCCGTGTTTGCGGCAACGTAAGTATGGATATGGCGTTCCAGTTCATAGAGAACTTCTTCTGTCACAGCGAATGTATACAGCTTTCCCACAGATGCCGTTACTATGTACTGCATGGCATACAGAGCAGGTGCTGATATCCGTTTTGCATCGTTTACCTGTCCCAGACACCGTTTATCCAGTATCCCGTGATGCTGCTGGGAAAAGAAAAGCTCCTCCCCCTCCACCGGCTGTCGTTCACAGCATACACAGTTAAACAGAGAAGGGCACAATCCCTGGGCTGCCATCATCCGAAGTTCAAAAATACACCGTATCAGCCGATCCTCGATATGCTGATTCAGCAGTGCCTTCACAGTCACATACAGAAGGTTCATCGCTTCCTTCTCGTCACTTCCTTCCTGTCCAAAATAATCTGCCAGTTCCAGGAAATAATATCCGTAATAGATCCCCGGCTGCTTACCGGCCAGTTCCACAAAATGATGAGTGATGGATACCTGATTCAGGTTATAGCTCGAACGTCCTTCATAAAGAGTAAATGTCCCGAATACAAATGGATTGGCCGCTGCCAGAAACTGGCTGTTTGGACGGCGCGCTCCTTTTGCAAAAGCGGAAATCTTTCCCCGTTCTCTGGTAAGAAGGACGATTCTTTTATCATATTCTCCTACAGGCATTGCAGAGAGTACCACTCCCTGCACTGTTATTAAATCACTCATTCTGTCTCCTGACTGTTTCTGTCTGATCAGATTTCCTTCTTATCATAACCGAAGTTCTTGATAAGGAAATCACTGTCTCGCCAGTCTTTCTTTACCTTGACCCAGAGTTTCAGATTAACCTTTGATTCCAGCATACGTTCAATCTCATATCTGGCGTTGCTGCCGATTTTTTTCAGCATGGCACCCTGTTTACCGATAATGATACCCTTATGGGATTCTCTCTCGCAGATAATAGTTGCATCAATATCCACGATTGCCTTCTTGCCCGGACGGGTTTTCATCTGATCGATTGCTACTGCGATTCCATGCGGGATTTCCGCATCCAGCGCATGAAGCGCTTTCTCGCGGATCACCTCTGCCACGATCTGTCTCTGCGGCTGGTCTGTGACTGTATCTTCATCATAGAACATCGGACCATATGGTAGATATTTCAGAATACATCCGATGATATCCTCCGTATTCTGCCCTCTCAGTGCGGAACACGGAATGATCTCTGCGAAGTCACATACCTTGCGGTAAGTATCGATTGCCGGAAGGATTTCTTCTTTTGATACCGTATCGATCTTATTGATGATCAGGATAACCGGCACACCGATGTTCTGAAGCTGTTCTGCAATGTGGCGCTCTCCGGCACCGATAAACGTGCTCGGCTCTACCAGCCACATGATCGCATCCACTTCTTTCAGGGTTCTCTCAGCCACCTGGACCATGTATTCACCCAGCTTGTTTTTTGCCTTATGGATACCGGGAGTATCAAGGAATACGATCTGTCCCTCATCACAGGTATAAACTGTCTGAATGCGGTTTCTTGTTGTCTGCGGTTTCTTGGATGTGATAGCGATCTTCTGACCGATCAGATGGTTCATCAGAGTTGACTTGCCAACATTCGGACGTCCGATGATCGCTACAAATCCGGATTTAAAATTTTCGTTCATTCTTGTTCTTTTCCTTATATATAATCTTTATCAGTAACTGTTCAGTACTTTCACAGTTATGATGATAACAGACTGATGAATAGTTTCTTTTATCTTTAACACAATCAGCAGTACTTCCTCTCCGGATGCCGGGAAGATTGCTTTCTGTTGGTGTACTAATCATTAGCAGTTGATCAGTGATTTCACTTCCATCAATACGTCCGAAGCTTCTGAAACCTTACTCTCACTTCCCACTACACAGATCTGATCTGCTGCCAGGATTGCTTCTATGATCTCAGCCAGCGCACGGATATCCTCCACAGATGCATTCAGGATCTGGTCACGTTCTTTCTGCACCATCTCCTCTGTCACACCGCAGAAATATGCACTTCTGGATACAGCCCCTTTCATCTGAGGTGTCTTCGGTACATCTTTGCCGCTGATCGTTCCGATGATATATTTGGTCATGTCACGCTCATCCGCCTGGAAGTTTCTCACATAATCCGGAATACCTTTATATACATCCAGAGTACGTTTCAGATGCGGATCACGGTAAGATACCAGATAACTCTCACCATTTCTCTTAAATCCGCTCATGCATCCGTATGCGCCGCCCTTTACGCGGAGATTGATCCACAGATAATCATAGCTTAAGATAACCTTCAGGATATCCAGTGCTCCTGTATATTCCAGACCTTTCTTCTTAAAGTTACCTGTCTGCGCCACATACTGCACCTGTCCGGAAGTCTTAAATCCTTCATTTTTCCTGGTACAGGTCAGTTTATCCTGAGATTTTTCTGCCGGTTCTGTGCAAAGCCCCGCTTTTATCTCACCCGCAAGCTTCCTGACCTCTTCCAGAGATTCCTTCTCTCCAGTATAGCTGATCATAAAGTTCTCCGGGCGAAGAAGCTCTTTCATCAGTCTGCGAAGTTCCTCTACGATTTCATCCTTTCTCTGATCAAAATCCTTCTCCAGTTTCTCGATAAACTGGTAATATCCGATTCCTGCCATCTCATCCTGAAATGCCGCCATAGGAGAAGAATAAGAGGTTGCTCTCAGTACTGCGGTGGAATGTCCTGCACCGGTCAGGCTGACCTGCGCACGGGATTTCACAGAGGCAATGATCTCATAGAGACGTTTGGTGTCTTCCAGCTTAGAAGTATTCAGGATTTCCCGGATCATGTAAAACAGGAATCTCATCTTTGGATAGAGTGCTTTTCCTCTCACAGAGAACATTGCCTGGAAGCTTTCTGTTGAATCTGCTCTGTCAAATACCTCTACTCCGCAGTTGATACCGCCTGTATTGGCATTAATCTCATTAAACAGTTCTCCATATGTGTAATCCTTTGTATCCACATATCCAAGCACAGATTTCAGAAGTCCCAGATATGGGATCTGCTCCGGTGCGATGCTGTCTGTCTTAAACATCAGATCTACATAACCGATACCATTTGTGCATACATCATGGTAAAGGAACAGGCTGTCATCTACAGATAATTCCTCATTTACAAACTTTCCTGCCTCTTTTCTGATATCGCTTCTCTTCAGCATCGGGATACATTCCAGTGCCTCCGGATCTTCTTCTGCTTCCTGATATGCTTCCAGTGCCTTTGTTTTCTCTACCATTGCGTTCAGTTCTTCGGCAGAGAGACTGCTTCTGTAACTTTCGAGCTTCTCTTCCAGTTCTTTTTCACGCTGGGCTGCCAGACCTTTCTTTGGCAGAAGTGTAAGTACACAGCCATGCGGATTCTCAAGGAGATATTTACGGATCAGCTCTTCAAAATAGCCTTCATTTACTGCTTTCTTCAGATTCTCAAAGACCTTAAGCTGCTGCACCTGTGCAAAAGGATTTCCCTTCTCATACAGCCAGTCTCCCAGAATATCCAGACCATACATCAGTCCCTTTGGATAAGAGGAGAAATCTGCCTCACGGTAACGGAATTCAAAATAATTGATTCCGGCTTCCACTGCCTTCTTATCGATTCCGTTCTTAACAATATCGCCAAGCACCTGTCTGATCACAGATACAAATTTCTCTTTCTGATCCGGATTGGAACCCTTTGCAATTACTGTAAAGTAAGGCTGCGAAATACCGTCATCATAGGAACCGTAAACATCCTTTCCCACCTTTGCATCCAGAAGTGCCTGCTTGAGCGGTGCTCCCGGTGCACTTAACAGTGCGTAGTCCAACACCTCAAAAGCCATAGCCATCTGGCTGTCTGCGGCATTTCCGACAACCATATTGTAGGAAAGGTAAGTATTATCCTCTTCTCCCTCATTTTCTGCAACCGGATATTCCAGTGTCACATCCTGACACGCATCAAATGCTTTCTGCTCTGCGATCGCAGAATCCACATCCAGATAGTCAAAATTGGCCAGATAATGCTCATCCAGGAATTTCAGTTTCTCTTCCATATCCATATTTCCATACAGATAAATATAGCTGTTGGATGGATGGTAATAAGTTCTGTGGAAATTCAGGAAATTCTCATAGGTCAGATCCGGGATATTCTTCGGGTCACCGCCTGACTCGCATCCATAAGTCGTATCAGGAAAAAGATGGTTCATGATCTCACGCTCCAGAACCTCATCCGGTGAAGAGAACGCGCCTTTCATCTCATTATATACAACGCCATTATATTTAAGCGGACCTTCCGGCTGTTCCAGATGATAATTCCAGCCCTCCTGACGGAAAATCTCCTCTCTCTTATAAATATTCGGGTAAAATACCGCATCCAGATAAACGTGCATCAGATTCTGGAAATCCTGGTCATTGCAGCTTGCTACAGGATAGCAGGTTTTGTCCGGATAAGTCATTGCATTCAGGAATGTATTCAGAGATCCCTTTACCAGTTCTACGAAAGGATCCTTCAGTGGAAATTCTCTGGAACCGCAGAGTACACTGTGCTCCAGGATATGTGCAACACCTGTACTGTCCTTAGGCGGTGTACGAAATGCGATATTAAATACTTTATTCTCATCATCATTCTCGATAAGCATCACTCTTGCGCCGGTTTTCTTATGGCGCAGAAGCCAGCCTTTTGAATGGATATCTGTCAGTTCTTCCTCTGTCACAACTTCATAAGCTGTCAAATTTTCTTTGTTCATGTATGCCTCCATAGTTTTGTTTCCGCAGATTTATGCCTTCTGCAGTCAGGCTGTATGGATATCCGGTATTATAACCCGCCTTCTCCCGGAAAATGGTCTTCGTAAGCTTCTCTTGCAGCTCTTGTAATGATTCCCAGCTCCTGCTGCATATTGATCTCCTCCGGAAATCTGACTGCAGTACGGTAGATATCGCTCTGGATCTTGTTCTTTGCATTCTTTTCATTGATAGGAACAATCCCAAACAAAGTCGTATTATACGTCTTGTCTTTTTCACAAAGCTCCATATACGTTTTTACCATATGGCAGCACTCTCTGTAAAGCAGTTCCCTGTGAAGTTCACTCTTCTCCTGCAGTTCTTTAAATTTCAGTCTGTCCAGATTCTTCTCGATTTCCTTACGTGCTCTCTTTGCTCCAAACAGCTTACCTGCAGTATCTTTGGCAAATTCCATTGCCATCCACAGAGCCAGATATCCGTCTGCACGGGTATCCGGCCCTAACTCTGACGAGCCACCGTAACGCAGTTCCCACAGTTCTTTTCGGACTGCATTTGCCTCTGCATCCTCTCCCGCTGCTATAGACTGCTCAAGAAACATCTTTCTTTTCATCGGATCATACTCTTTGTAATAAAGGGCGATCGTTGGTGTATCTGTCATATATTTTCCTTTCCAGTTACTGCCTGACCATTGCCTGTCCGACAGGCAAAATGTGTTCGTTTTATCCGCAGCAACCCATCCCAATCATTCTAGTACATCGTTTTGTCTGTTTTCTTCGAGGAAATTCGTACCTATTCAGCACTTCGCAAAATAGCAGGCTGCTGAATAGGTACCAAATTCTCACATTTTCATTACAGCTGTTCACTGCTGTACATCATGGCTCTTCATAAGTAAGCTCTGTCTCTGCGAGTGTCAGTGCTTCCTCGATAACCTGATCCATATCCATATAGCGGTACATTCCCAGTCTTCCGCCGAAGATCACGTTCTTCTCTTCTAACGCACGTCGTTCGTATTTGGCAAACAGCTCACTGTTCTTCGGATCATTTACCGGATAATACGGTTCTCTGCCCTTCTCCCAGGCTGCCGGATATTCTCTGGTGATCACGGTTTTCGGCTGAGTGCCGAATTCAAAATGCTTGTGTTCGATAATCCTTGTATATGGAACTTCATAATCAGTATAGTTGACAACCGCATTTCCCTGGTAATTACCCATATCGAGCACTTCAGTCTCAAATCTTAAGGATCTGTATTCCAGTTCTCCGTAACAGTAATCATAAAATTCATCGATCATACCGGTAAAGAGCACCTTGTCTGCCTGTGCGGTCAGCTCTTCTCTGTTTGCAAAGAAATCTGTATTCAGGCACACCTGCACACCTTCGAGAAGCTTCTTTATAATACGTGTGTAGCCGCCCTTGGGAATTCCCTGATAAGGATCCTTGAAGTAGTTATTATCATAAGTATAACGCAGAGGCAGTCTTTTTATGATAAATGCCGGCAGATCTTTGCATTCTCTGCCCCACTGTTTTCTTGTATAGCCTTCTACCAGTTTCTCATACACATCCTGTCCTACCAGTGCAAGTGCCTGTTCTTCGAGGTTCTTCGGATGTGTGATGTGCATTCTCGCGATCTGTCCCTGGATCTTTGCCTTCGCTTCTGCAGGAGTGCGTACTCCCCAGAGCTGATGGAACGTATTCATATTAAACGGCAGATTGTATAATTCGTCCTTATAAACTGCGATCGGTGAATTTACGAAATGATTAAACTCTGCGAACTGGTTAATATAATCCCATACCCGTTTTCTGGAAGTGTGGAAAATATGTGCTCCATATCTGTGCACCTGGATTCCTTCCACTTCCTCTGTGTAAATATTTCCGCCAATGTGATCCCTCTTATCGATCACAAGGCATGTTTTCCCCCGTCTGGAAGCCTCATGTGCAAATACCGCACCAAAAAGGCCTGCTCCTACTATCAGATAATCATATTTCTTCATGTCTGGCACCTTCTTCTTATAAATTTTAAGAGAAAATACTCTCTTTCCCGGCTTATTTATTTAAGCGGATAAAATCATCCGCTTCGCTACTTGGCTCTACACCGAATAACCGCTCCGCAATTTCGGTAAAAAAAGCAGTAACGCTTTTTTGCGCTACTGCCATTATAACAAATTCATCCGGAAATGGATAGTCTTTCTGTTTTATTTTCTGCCGGCCACTTCATCGAACACATCTGTGATCTCTTTGGACGGTGCTTTTGTCGCAAGGCTGAAGATCACGATCATCACAAGGCTGATTACAAATCCTACTGCCAGTGAATAAAGTCCTGTATAAGAACCAGGTGTCTGTCCTGCCACAAGAGGTATGTAGTCCCAGATGATAACTGTCAGGCCACCGGAAACAATACCTGCAACCGCGCCTGCCAGGTTTGTTCTTCTCCAGAACAGTGACATTACCACGATTGGTCCAAAGGCTGCGCCAAGACCGGCCCAGGCATTGGATACCAGTCCCATGATACTGCTGTCAGGATCCCATGCAATAATAAACGCAACTACCGATACAGCAATAACAGTGAATCTGGCAACTGCAAGGATTTCCTTAGAGTCTGCGTCTTTCTTGATAAACTGATGATATAAATCCTCTGATGCAGCGGAAGCTGTTACCAGAAGCTGTGAATCTGCTGTAGACATGATCGCTGCCAGGATTCCGCAGAGGAAAATACCGCCGATGAACGGAAGTGCCAGATCCACAGAAAACAGCTTATTGATCATCTCGATGAATACACTTTCTGCTGAAGACGCGCCCTCTTCTCCCAGAATCGTCGGAAACAGATATGCTCGGCCTATAATTCCGATAAAGCATGCTGCTGTCAAGGAAATAATATCCCATACAATTGCGATCACGCTGGATTTCTTTAATTCTTTCTCACTCTTTACAGCCATAAATCTGGTCAGGATATGAGGCATACCGCAATATCCAAGTCCCCATGCAAGCTGAGAAAAGATTTCAACGAATGTATACGGACGCTCCCCGTTCTCAAAAGGATTCAGGTAAGCTGCAGCACCGCCCGGTACTCCGCTTTGTGCCAGCATATCTGTCAGGTTTGTGCTCAGTGTAAAATATGCAACCACCGGAACCACCAGAAGACCGATCAGCATCAGTGTTCCCTGAACAAAGTCAGTTACACATACAGCCATGAAGCCTCCCATAAAGGTGTAGCAGAGGATAACCCCCGCTCCTATTGCAAGGGCAATATGATAATCAAGCCCGAATACTGTATTAAAAAGCTTGCCTCCTGCTGCCAGCGCAGAAGCTGTATATACCAGGAAAAAGATTACGATCACAATTGATGAAAGCAGCAGCAGGATTCTCTTTTTATCCTGAAATCTGTTTTCAAAAAATGCCGGGATCGTAAGTGAATTGTTCGCTGCGATCGTATATTTGCGAAGTCTCTGCGAAATGCAGAGCCAGTTTAATACGGTTCCGATAAATAAACCTACCGCGATCCAGATCTGTCCTGTTCCCAGCGAATAAATCGCTCCCGGTAATCCCATCAGAAGCCATCCGCTCATGTCTGATGCCTGCGCGGAAAGTGCCGCTACCCATGCATTCAGACCTCTGCCACCCAGAAAATAATCCTCTGAGTTGCTTGTTTTTTTCATATAAACCACACCAATGACTATCATAAGTAAAAGATAGACCACAAATGCAGACAATATGACCATTGTCGTACTATTCAACTTTGTTCCTCCTTCTTATCTTGATGTATTCTCGAAATCTTGCTGTATCCGTTACTTTACCACATTACCTTATCATCATGCAAGTGTATTTTTACTGTTTTAACATTCTTTCGATATTTCATTACTGTTCATTCTGTTCTCAGTAACGATATTTCCCTGTCTTCGTTTATCTTTTTTCAGATAAACATTCCTGATATAAGAAATCAGAACTTCTTCCCCATGGTCATTCAGGATCCGCAGAAGCCCCTCCAGATCTCTCTTCGTCTTCGGATGGATAAACCACAGTTTCTCCTTGCTCTTCATGAAATATTCCAGCGGCTGATGCTGATCATACTTATCTCCGAGATAATTTCTGGACGCACTGATCCTGTCCATCACCATTTCTGCAATATATTCTCTGGGCATCGGCACACCGTTGATGATATGTTCATCTCCGGGTACATAATCCACCCAGT
>CAVCYJ010000087.1:0-11187 GCA_963605995.1 Holdemanella biformis
TGGGGACTTGCTTGTATCAGGAGTGGTACAAGCCACTCCTGATAAACTGCGGAGCAGTTATTCGGTGTAGAGCTACGTAGCGAAGCGGATTGCGAATATCCACTTGACTAGCCGTTTACTATTTGCGTAGTAAGCGGATTTAGATATTCTGACTTCTGTAAAAGCTTATAAGATAAGCTCAAATCCATAACAGCTTTTCTCAAATCCATAATTTTCATAAAAACCATGAGCTGCTGATCTGGGAAGTCCGGAATCCAGAATAAGTGCTTTGCATTCTTTGGCTTCTGCCAGTTTTCTGGCATGGTTCAGGAGAAGCTTTCCGTAGCCTTTGCCTCTGTCTTCTTCATTAGTGATCAGGCTGGATATATAGCAGGTCAGTCCGGACATCCAGAAGGTGTAGAAGTAATCTCCGTGACAAAAGCCATGATAATTTCCCTGATCATCTACTGCAAAAAAAGCAAAGCTTTTATCATCGTCAAGAACCTTCTGATAAATTTTAAATATCTCATCCCGTTCATAGGTATTATAGGACCAGAGCTTTTCGATGTATTGAAAAGCGGCATCAAAATCATCAATTTCCGCTTCTTTTAATAGTATATTTCTGTTCATTTGATAACCTCATTTCAATTTATAGTCATCAGCATTTTTCGGCAATAGTATAAATAAGACGTTCTGTATCTTCCCATCCAAGGCAGGGATCTGTGATAGAGCAGCCTGGAGTCATGTGGTCACTGATATCCTGACGGCCTTCAAGGAGATAGCTTTCGATCATAACACCTTTGACTAGCTTTTTAAGATCTGGGTTGTAGTTACGGCTGTGAAGAACTTCGGTAACGATACGGATCTGTTCTTTGTACTGTTTGTTGGAGTTAGAGTGATTTGCATCTACAACAACAGCAGGATTTTTGAGATCTTTTTTGGCATATAATGCAGCGAGAGTCATAAGATCTTCATAATGGTAATTCGGGAGAGTCTGTCCGTACTGGTTTACACCGCCGCGGAGAATAGTGTGTGCCAGATCATTTCCGGATGTCTCTACATCGCAGCCTCTGTAAATAAAATGATGCGGATGCTGCGCGGCGGTCACAGAATTCAGCATAACAGAAAGATCACCACAGGTTGGATTCTTCATACCGACCGGGATATCCATACCGCTGGCAGTGAGACGATGCTGCTGATTTTCCACGGAACGCGCACCTACAGCTTCATAGGAAAGGATATCATCCAGGTAGCTGCGGTTTTCCGGATAAAGCATTTCATCGGCAGAGGACAGTCCTGTTTCCTGCATCACACGCATATGCATCTTGCGGATCGCAATGATTCCGGCGAGAAGATCAGGTGCTTTGTCCGGATCCGGCTGGTGAAGCATTCCCTTGTAGCCGTCGCCGGTAGTACGAGGCTTATTGGTATAAACACGCGGAATAATCATCAGCTTGTCAGAAACCTTGTCTGCTACTGCTTTCAGTCTGCGTACATACTCACAGACGGTATCTTCATTATCAGCAGAACAGGGTCCTACAAGGACGATAAATTTATCTGACTCACCGGTGAAAATCCGGCGTATCTCTTCATCGCGCTTTCTTTTGACTTCTTTCAGCTCAGGACTGAGAGGATATTGGGATTTCAGAATCTCCGGTAAAGGGAGTTCATGATTGATCGTAATTGACATGATTGTTTTCCTCCATATAGACGTTATGCGGATTTTTTATAAATTCGTGCATATTTTTTATTGATAAGTATAACATGATGTTATTTCAAAATCCAGTACTTTAATGCTTTAAATTGACGAAATATTTAAAAATATAACAGCTCAATCATGCTTTACGCAAAAATAGTTTCGTGTTATCATAAACTCAGTCAAGCGGATATTTGCAATTTTTGCTACCACTTCAGTAATCCGGGAGATGATCGGGTATATGCAAAACAGGAAGAAGCTGCCGGTTGGAATTGACAGTTTTGAAAAGATGATACGGCAGAATTTCTACTATGTTGATAAAACACAGCTTATTACAGAGCTCCTTTGCAATTGGGGAGAGGTAAATCTGTTAATTTTGAGAATGAATAACAGATACGTATTGTCGGGAAAAACATCTGCTTCGCTGCCTGCTCATATAAAATCTGTACTGTCTGGGTCTGATCTTTTATAAATATTTGTCCTGAGCAGCAGTGGTGCGTGACTGTCTGGGAGTCATGCCGTAAAGTTCCTTAAAAAGCCGGTTAAAAATAGTCTGATTGGTGAATCCGCTTTGATTCATTACCTCAGAAACAGGCAGATCGGTAGTTGTAAGGAGCCGTCCGGCATGAGAAATCCGTACCTCGTTTAAATAATGCAGAAAAGTAATTCCCATATGCTGTTTGAAAAAGCGGCAGAAATATTCTCTGCTGAATCCGGTATGGGCTGCCATGTCATCCAGAGTGATCTTTTCCATGTAATGCTCATTTACATAGGTGATGATCTCACGGATTGTGTCATTGGGCTGATTCTGTACAGTGGTTGCTCCTGGCGGAGAGTAAACAGAAAAATATCGTATCATATCCGCAAGCATCAGCAATGCCGTGCCGTCTGAACGCATGGCGCTGGTGCTTTCGTCTTCTATATTTGTACGGGTCAGGTCGTGGGCGAGCTGACACAGATGAATATATTGCGTGGATTTTGGGTCGTCCAAAGGGACAGGACGGCACTTGATATGATACAACTCCAGATCCGGGCAGTAAACAGAGAGCTGCTTTTTGTCTACGTGGATGCACAGAAACATATACAGATTGGAATCAGAATAAATGGAATGTACCTCTCTGGAGTCAAAAACGATCAACTGATTTCGGGAGAGAGTAAGTGCTTCGTGATCTACGTGGATCGTAACTTCACCATTCAGGCAGAACAAGATTTCCATAGCCTCATGCCAGTGCATGGGCATATGGGGGCTTTCAAGTGCTGCCATGGAAACCTGGATGCCCAGATTACCCAGAGGATGCAATGCTTCATGATATGCTTTTGCCATGGGAAATCCCTCCTTTATATTTTCTTGAATGTCAATATCGTTGTAAAACAGGATAATTATAGCACTGGTTTAACATTGGAAACAAGTATAAAATACAGGATGTAACAAGGAAAACAAAGAAAATTAAAAATAAAGAAAATGACAGGAGAGGATAAAATGAATACAGTAGCTATTTCTAAAAATAATACAATGACTATGAACAAAAAAGCAACATGGGCAGAACGTTTCAAAAAATATCTTCTTGATAATGCAGATTATTTTGCAGCAAGCTCTGCAATGCTGTCAGGAAATCCTTACTCAGCAGTACAGATTATGAAGGAATCCCATCGCCATGAAGCAAGAAACTGATCAAATAACAATAACAGAAACAACAGAATCAGATATCAAAAAAGCAGTCACTGCGTTACAGGAAATATAACTTTCCGTGTAATGTGCCGGCTGCTTTTTGTATTTGTCTGCAAGTCCAAAATCCATTTCCGCAGACAATCTGGAATGAATTTGACACCACTCCTGAGAACAAAACGGGCAGTGACATAAAAGCCGCATGAAACAAAGTTATATTATCTGGAAAAAATCCCCGGGAAGTATTATACTTTTCAGGGATGGTTTTATTTTGGCAGAAAATAAATCCGGGCGGAACGGATTTCCGAAGGAGAAACGGAAGAATGAAGATTTATTATAGAGAGAAATCTGATGGAATTGAAATCCTGCGATGTTACGGAATTGAGAGCAGGGTTGAGATTCCTGAGATGATAGAGGGGAAAATAGTGCTCAGTGCGGCACCCTATGCATTTTCCAGTCATATGGATGAGAATGAAGAACTTAAGAATGCCAGTGTCTGGGAAGTTGAAGCGGGTTTTGGATTTGGCAGGGAAGAGCGTGTTCTGGCAGGAAATGAGGTGGAGGAGATTGTTTTTCCGGACAGCCTGTGGGAGATTGGACGGTATATTTTTTATGGCTGCGGGAATCTGAAGCGGCTGGAATTCTCTGACAGTCTCATGCAGATTGGATGTGGGGCATTTACAGGATGTCACGCACTGGAGAAGCTGACCGTGCACATGAAACAGGGAAAGAAGTCCGGTGTTAGGGAAATGCTTGGGGAGATGTGGCAGAGGCTTGATGTGACATTTCTTTATGGGAATAAAGAGGCGAGACTCGTATTTCCAGAGCATTATGATGAGGCAGTGGAGAACACTCCGGCACGTATTTTGTATACAGAATATCATGGTTCAGGAAGCAATTACAGACAGTGCTTCTATAATAAAGAACTGAATTATCAGGAATACGATAAGCTGTTTGAGCTGGCAGTAGTGATGGATAAGCTGGAAGTTCTGGTGGATATGTCTTTCGGCAGACTGGAGTTTCCGTATGAACTGACGGAGAAAGCCAGAGAAGCATATCGGGAATATATCAGTAAGAATTTGAGCGAGATTGCAGTTTATCTGGTGAAGCAGGAAGACATACGCAGACTGGAAGTCATATCTGCGCAAAAACTCTGGACTTTAGAAGGACTTGATACTGCCCTTGACTGCGCATCACAGAGAAAAGAGACAGAAGTTTCCGCATTTCTGATGAATGAAAGAGCAGATCTGGTGGACATGTCAGTCTTGGAAAAAGCTGCTCACTCTTCTCCGGCAGAAAAGCCATTGAGGATGAGGAAGAAGAGATTTGAACTGTAAGTATCGGGAGTATAAATTCTATCATAAACATTCAGGTGAAGAGAAAAATCTAGCACGGCAAAGATATCTGACGCAGGATTTCACGCTCTGATGGACTGGATTAAGATGCATTATTTTAGAGGATTGCTATAACCGGGTTAAATAAGTTGTGAAGCGGATAGGGAGTATTTGATTGATAATGGATAATATTTGGATAAATATAGAGGAAAATAATTATGCAGCCAGAAAATAGAACACAGGAAATGGCAGAAACAGCAGAGCGTCTGCGGGCAATCGGCAGCAGTATTCTGCGGGCGGCACGGGATGAACTGTATCTGGGAATGCGTTTTCTGGATGTAGCATTGAGCAGTTTTTCTTACCAGATGGATGGTTCGATTCATGGAGTTGGAACGGATGGAAGAGTAATGTATTTTCAGCCGCAGATGCTTGGCAGTTTATACAAAGAGAATAGAATTCTGGTAAATCGAGGATATCTTCATATGGTATTTCACTGTATTTTCAGACATTTTGCGTGGTGTGGTGCAGGCAGAAATATTGGTATCGGTTACAGTACAGGAGAGAATGATGCTGACGGTGAAAAATCAACTGAGGAGCGCCTGCGGGATTTAAGCTGTGACATTGCAGTGGAACACATTATAGACGGAATGAACTATCGAAGTATCCGCTTCTCCCGCAGCCTTTTGCGCAGGGAAACCTATCGTCTGCTTGAAAAAGAAGGCAAGACCCTTAATGCTCAGCGGGTATACAAAATTCTGTCCGGATGGAATCTGAGCGAGAAGGATTTCGCAAATTTGGAACGGGAATTCCGCACGGATGACCATAAATACTGGGAAAGTAAGAAACCGGATCAGAAACCGAATCCCATGCTCAGCCGTAAATGGGGTGAGATCAACGATGGAATAGAGACTGATCTGGAGACGTTTTCCCAGGAGGCAGGAGAGCGTGACGGAGATTTCCTTGAGCAGATTAAAACTGAGAACAGAAGTAAATATGACTACAGAGAATTCCTGCGGAAATTTGCAGTTTTCCATGAAGAACTGGCAGTAGATGATGACTGTTTTGATTACAGTTTTTATACTTACGGTCTGCGGCTTTATGGTAATATGCCGCTGATCGAACCACTGGAATCCAGAGAAGTTAAGAAGGTAGAAGAGTTCGTGATCGTCATTGATACTTCAATGTCCTGTTCCGGAGAACTGGTGCGCAGATTTCTGGAGGAAACCTACGGTGTACTCAGTGAGAATGAGAGCTTTTTTACAAAAATAAATGTGCATATCATCCAGTGTGATGAGAAGGTTCATACAGATAAGAAGATTACTTCTCAGAAAGAAATGAAAGATTATATGGAACATCTGGAATTATACGGTGACGGTGGAACAGACTTCAGACCTGCGTTTGAATGGGTGGATAAACTGCTGGAACAGCATGAATTTTACAACCTGAAAGGTCTGATTTATTTCACAGACGGATTCGGAATCTATCCGCAGAAAATGCCGCCGTATAAGACAGCATTTGTGTTTATGCAGGATAATTACCGGGATGTGGATGTGCCGGTATGGGCGATGAAACTGATTCTGGATGAAGAGGATTTATAAGGAAAGGATTTATATTATGGATATAAAACGGGCAAAACAGGAGATAAAGGATTCAATAGAAGCATATCTTGCGAAGGATGAATTTGGTCATTATCTGATTCCGGCGATCCGCCAGCGACCGCTCCTTCTGATGGGGGCACCGGGCATCGGCAAGACTCAGGTCATGGAGCAGATTGCCAGAGAATGCAAGGTAGCTCTGGTCTCTTATACGATCACACATCATACCCGTCAGAGCGCAGTAGGCCTGCCGTTTATCAAGGAAAAAACTTTTGGAAGTGAGACATTTTCTGTCACAGAATATACCATGAGTGAGATCATTGCATCAGTCTATGAGAAGATGGAGAAGACAGGTCTGAAAGAGGGAATTCTTTTTATTGATGAGATCAACTGTGTATCAGAAACTCTGGCACCGATGATGCTGCAGTTCCTTCAGGGAAAGACCTTCGGCAATCAGAAGGTTCCGGAAGGATGGGTGATCGTTACAGCAGGAAACCCGCCGGAGTACAATAAATCGGTTCGCGAATTTGATGTAGTAACCCTGGACAGAATCAAGAGGATTGATGTACAGCCGGACTTCGAAGTATGGAAAGAATATGCATATGAACAGGGAATCCACCCTGCAGTAATTTCTTATCTGGAGCTCCGCAGAAAGAATTTTTACAGAATGGAGAATACGGTAGACGGTCGTATCTTTGCTACTGCCAGAGGCTGGGAAGACCTTTCCAGACTGATCCAGGTGTATGAAGCACTGGGTAAGGAAGTGGACAGGGAGGTTGTATATCAGTACATCCAGCACCCGATGATCGCGAAGGATTTTGCTGCATATCTGGCATTGTACAACAAATATAAGACTGATTATGCGGTAGAAGACCTGCTTCAGGGGAAATGGACACAGCTTACCACGCAGAAGATCAGAACTGCGTCTCTGGATGAGCACCTGAGTCTGGTAGGGCTTCTGAACGGAAAACTGAGCCAGTTATTTACGGAATGCTATATGCTGGATTCCTATGTAACAAAACTGTACGGATATATGGCATATTACAGAGATAATCTTGCAGATATTTCGCTGAAAGCAATCTGTCAGAAGGCAGAGAATGATCTGGAATCAGCCGGAAAATCAGAACTGCTGACTGCAAACGAGGAGAAGATAATGCTCCGGGTCCATGCTTTTCTGGAGAAACTCTGGCTGGAACTGGAAGGTCTGACACAGAATGAACAGGATATTTATGAGAAGGCAAAAGAGGCTTTTTCAGCAGAGGCAGACAGGCTGGAAGAACAGACAGAAGCTGCTGCGCAGACGTTACAGAATGTTTTTGACTTCATGGAGGCAGCCTTTGGGGACAGTCAGGAAATGGTGGCATTTATCACGGAGCTGAATGCAAACTTTTACAGTATCTGGTTTATCCGGGAAAACGGTTCTGATCAGTATTACCGTCACAATAAGGGATTGTTATTTGATGATAGGCAGAAGCTGATCCTGGGACAGCTGGAGGAACTGGAGAATGCAAAGCTGTTTTAAAAATAGAAGTGTAAGGAGCGGGTATGAAATTTGGAAACTGGTTTGGAGAGAAAGCGGAGCTCAAAAGAAGTCTGAGGTTTGCCTGCGGCTGTCATCAGGGTCTGCGGCGGGAGAATAATGAAGATAATTTTTACTTTGATGGTCAGTATATGCCAGAAGACAATCATGGGTTGCCGGATGTTATTGTGAAAGAAATTTCAGGAGAAGACCAGGGAGTGGTTGCTGTATTTGACGGAATGGGCGGCATGGATTTCGGTGAGCTTGCGGCGTATACAGCGGCAGAAACCATGAGGGATTTTCTGACAGAAGAGACAGATATAAATCAGCGTGATATTCCGTCATTGCTGGATGAGCTCTGCAGGGTTATCAGCAGAAAAGTATTTCAGGCAGGTATGTCTCATGGTTCCGGGAAAACAGGAACAACATTTGCCGGACTTTATTTCTGCAACGGACAGGTGTGGGTCTGCAATATTGGAGACAGTCCGATATATCTGCTGAGAGATGGAAAAATGATTCAGGTTTCAGAGGAACATACAGATGCAGAATTTGTCCGGGCACACAAACCGAACAGGAAGCCCTGGCTTACTCAATATCTTGGAGTTGACCCGGAAGAGATGCGGATCAGAGCATATATAAAAAACGATGCTGTGAAATACGGCGATCGTTTTCTGATATGCAGTGACGGACTGACGGATATGGTAAGTGAGCAGGAAATCTGTAATATTCTGGCAGAAGGAAAAAAGCCTGAAGTCACTGTAAAAAAACTGATCAATGCAGCATTACGGGGTGGTGGAAATGATAATATTACGGTGATCATATGTCATGTAAAATGAGAACATAATCTGATGGAGGGAGAACAGAAGGAAAGATGGAAGAAAAAGAACTTTATGTCCCGTGGCCGGGATGGCGGATCGTGGATGATCTGGGTGCCGGAGCCTTTGGACAGGTACTTGAAATTGAGAGAAATCTGGCTGGGATCAATGAAAAGGCGGCCATGAAGATCATATCCCGTCCAACGCGACAGGAGCTGGAATGGGATTATGATAACGGATACGACAGAAAGAGTATAACAGATAAATATACGGATATGCTGCAGCAATGTATCAGTGAGTACAAAGTGATGGCAGAGATGAAAGGACAGTCCCATATCGTAAGCTGTGATGATCTGGCGGTAGAGAGACACAGCGATGGGATTGGATGGGACATCTATATCCGCATGGAACTGCTCACACCACTGACAAAGGTGATGAGAAAGAGAATGCTCACCGAATCTGAAGTAATAAGACTTGGAAAGGATATCTGTCAGGCACTGACACTTTGTGAGAGCAAAAATATTATTCACAGGGATATCAAACCGGCCAATATCATGCTTTCTAAATTCGGAGATTTTAAGCTGGGAGATTTCGGTCAGGCGAAGATCCTGGATCATACCACAGCCGGAACGCAGACGGGAACGCCCGGTTTCTGGGCACCGGAAGTGAAGAATTTAGAGAAATATGGAAAAGAGGCAGATATTTATTCTCTTGGAATGGTAATGTATATTTTGCTGAATAACCGTAAGATGCCTTTTATCAATGCAGATACAATCCCGACATATGATATGGCTGCCGCTGCAAGCTTCAGACGTTATCAGGGAGAAAAGCTTCCTGCACCGAAATATGGAAGTCCGGAGCTGAAAGAAATCGTTCTGAAGGCCTGTGAATTTAAGCCGGCCAGGCGTTATCACAGTGCCAAAGAAATGTATCAGGCACTGGAACGTGTACAGGTTTCCGGGAAAGGGACAACATATTCAGCATCTGATGAAGGTATGGGAAACCGCCAGAATGAATATTCAGGAAATGATTTTGACAACTGGAATGCAGAGACTGTGTCAGTGAAACATGAGAACAATAACTGGAAAGCCAGAACCGAGACAGTAAAGAGTCAGTCCCGGATTCCACCGGAAAAAGAGCAGACACATAAAAAACAGCCTGCTCCTGCAAAAACATCGCAGCCGCAGAAAAGAGCGGGGCGCGTGGCAGCAGAAGTTCAGAAAAAAACGGAAAAAAAGAGCTCCGGTGGAAATATCATACTTATAATCCTTACAATTGCTGCGGTGATCGGGATCGTGGGCTGGAATTATAACAGGGGAAAGCAGGAGGTAATTTCGAAAAATACCGGAAATGCTGCTGATACCAGTGCTGCAACAGAAGACGGCACAAATGTCAGTTATTATGATAATGGAAACATCAGATCAGAAATACGACATGATTCCGATGGAAATATGATAAGCTATATTTCATACTATGAGGATGGTAAAAAAGAGAGCGAAAATATCTGGAATAATGACAGAACATGTGAAACCTGGACGGGATATAAGGAGGATGGAAGCATATCTTATTCATATGAAGTGGAATATGATTCCGGTGGGAAAAAGCTGAAACAGACGAATTTCGGTTCGGATGGAACAGTGGAATCCGTAGATGAGTTTGATGAAAATGACCACAGGGTCAAATCTACTCATTATGAAGATGAAAATATTACAGGATGGGATACACTGGAATATAATGCTGATGGAAACATGACAAAGGTTACCAGTTATACACCGGAAGGAATGGTTTATCAGTATCATGAATATGAATATGATTCTGAAGGAAAAGAGACAGCAGAAAGAGATTACGGCGCTACAGGCAGGCTTTCCAGCGAAATTCTTTTTGATTCAGAGGGAAAAGCATGCAAAGCATATACCTATGATGAGAATGGAAATGCGACAGAGGGTAAAATAACATATACGGAGGATGGTCTGGGATATTCGATTGATTATTCATCGGATAACTAAACCGGGTATTTGATTTCCGGCAAAATCGTGGTAAACTGATTAACAGAGAATCAATGAGATGAACAGGAGGAACAGAAAATGGAACTTGAAACACTGAGAAAAGACATGGTTGCAGCTATGAAAGCCAAAGATAAGGTAACAAAAGAGGCGGTATCTTCGCTGGTTTCCGCAGTAAAGAAGGCAGCGATTGATGAGGGCTGCCGTGATGAGATCAGGAGTGATCTGGTAGACAGAGTTATCCTGAAGGAACTCAAAACAGCAAAAGAGCAGCTGGATACCTGCCCGGAGAGCCGTGAGGATCTCAAAGCAGAATATCAGGCAAGATATGACGTAATTGCAAAATATGCACCAAAGCAGATGGATGCATCAGAGATCAAAGCATATCTGGAAGAGAAGTTTGCAGATGTCCTTGCAACTAAGAATAAAGGCCAGATCATGAAAGCTGTTATGGCTGATCTGAAGGGAAAGGCAGACGGTAAGGTGATCAACCAGGTGGTTGCAGAAATCTGTAAATAAGAATTTTGGTAAGATGATAACCGCAGTGTGGGTTGAGAGGCCGGATACTGCGGTTCTTTTT
>CAVCYJ010000088.1:0-11033 GCA_963605995.1 Holdemanella biformis
AAGACCGCAGGGAAAATGGCATCCCGGTAAATGACAACACTATGGTTGAGCTGGCCAATCTCTGTAATTATCTGAAAATAGATTTCAGTGTTTACTTTAAGGATTATAAACTTCCAAAGGACAGCAGGTTCTTTGGCGGAAACTACTGATGAAACCATCATATCGGTAAACATTTACTACTATAAAACTTTATACCACCACTTTTTTTGAGACACCCGTTTATCGGTATGTGGAAATAAAAAACGACTGCATAAATCAGATATTGTCTGTAGAAGTCAAGGATATGAGCAATCTGCTTTGCTGCTTGCTCATATAAAAGCGGCACTATGTGCCTTGCTTTATAAATTACAGATCGTATCTGGTATGCAGTCTTTTGTTTTGCGAAAAGTTATTTAACCGAATCAAGTAAGCCTCCTGCTTCAATTGCGAAAAGTAATAAACAATGGGTAGGAGACTTGCTGGTATCAGGAGTGTAAGTTCCTTCTGATAAACTGCGGAGCACTCATTTGGTTATGAACAAGTAGAGGAGCGGATTGCGAATATCCTTGACGGAATTAAACTAATAAAAACGATAACGATGTTAATAAGATGAAAAATTAAAACGAAAAGTAATAAAAGGTAGCAATATGTGCAAAAAATAGTTTTTAATATTATAAAAATTAACGAAAATAAATAAAAGCATTGACTTTACTGATGCAATGGAGTATATTTATTATATCGAAAAAGAAATAAGAAATCTCATATAAGGAGGTTAAAGCTATGGAAGATATGCGTGAACGGATGGAAAAGCTGGGAATTTCATCGGAAGCGATAAATGAGGTGCTTTTTGTAGCGAGACGTATGGATGAAAAGGGACTTGTGAATTCATTCGCCGGCAATATTTCTACTAAGAAGGATGGTAAGATTTATATCACACCTACAGGGCAGAATAAGGGGCTTCTTACACCAGAGAAGATTGCTGTTGTTAATGAGAATGGTGAGAGAATCTGGGGTATGAGGGAAACTTCAGAGATTATCATGCATTCAATGGCATATGACATCTGTGAAACCAACGGATGGGACGTGAATGGTGTAGTTCACAGTCATTCCAAGATTCTGACAGCTTTTTCAATGTGTTGCATGGATGTTGAGACAGAAGCACTTCCGGAGATGATGGGCAATTTCCACAAAATTCCATGTGTTCCATATGGAGCACCGGGAACAAAATATATTCTGACGATGGCAGAACCTTATCTGGCAGACGGATATAGAATTGTCCTTCTTGGGAATCATGGTAGTCTTGCAGTTGGAAAAACAGTAGAAGATGCAATGAATGTAGTAGAAGCCTGTGAATCTATTGCAGAGCAGGTTCTGATTACCCAATATATCCTGAAATCAGAAGCACCTCTTGATAAAGATGAAGTTGCAAGATTTTTTGATATTTATAAAGAAAATAGAGAAAAACGTAAAAAATAAAAGGTTAAATTACGAAAACGGAGTGCGAAATCTCCTGATTCTGCTATACTGATAATATATGTGTAAAATGTACTGTTCAGAAAACTAATCCTGTCAGGTTACGAAGAATGGCTGTAGCAAATATATATTAGAGGAGGAGTAGAAAACATGGGGATGGAATCAATTTTAGAAAATCGTAAAAATTACCAGAGAAACAAAATGCTGAGTGTTATTCGCTCACATGAGAATATTTCCCGGAATGATGTAAAAAAGATCACTTCTTATAGTATGACAACAGTTCTGAATACAGTGGATGAACTGATTCGGGAAGGATTGGTTTATGAGGAAACTTGCAGTGATGCAAGGATTGGAAGAAGACCGGTATGGCTTCGGATTAATCCGGAAGGTGGATATTTCTTTGGGGTGGGATTCAATAGAAATGCAATTTATTGTGTGACGCTGGATTTTACAGGAAAGCTTATCTACGAAGCAGAACAGGATATCGGACCAGAGGAAAAGATTGCAGACAGAGTACTGCAAATGATTAAAAAGATGATTTATGAAGCGATAGAGTTTCTTGGAGAAAAAAGTCAGAAGATTATTGGAATAGGAATGGGTATTCCTGGATATAGTGATATAAACAAGGGAATTGCTATTTCCTACGGACATCTGCAGGGGTGGAAGAATATTCCTATAAAAGAAATCATTGAAAATGAATTTCATATTCCGTGTTACATGGATAACAATGTGAATGTAATGATCTATGCTTATAAATGGCTGGTATACGGTGGAAAGTGTGAGGATATGCTTTTTGTTTCTATACGAACAGGAGCAAGAGTTATTCCGATTGTAAACAATCAGCCGGTTCGGGGCACTCATGGATATTCCGGAGAACTGGGACATGTAAGAATTAATGGAGGAAGCAGGATATGTTCCTGTGGAAGATACGGTTGTCTGAATTCAGAAATATCAGATGTTGCTATTGTAAATAAGATCATTGATGGAATTAAAGTTGGACGTTTCAGAGAAATTGCTGAGGAGATTGAAAATGATTTGGATAAGATTACAATGACGACTTTTATTGATTCTGTTCGAGCAGGGCACGAAGATTCTCTGAGACTTCTGGATCAGGTCGAAGGTTTTATTGCAGATGTATTAAGTATGTTGATTAATATCTTTGCACCGAGAAAAATTGTTCTGTTTGGGGAACTGGCAGAACTGGGAGATATACTTCTGGATGGAGTAAGAGAACAGGTCAGCAGAGATATCATTAAAGAAAATAATAATGGACTGAAGATTATGACATCCGAATTTGGAAGAAATTTGGGGGCTATGGGAGCAGCAGCACTGGTAATACAGAATGCATTTGAATTTCTGGAAGAAAAGATCTGATAACTGGATTTGACAGGAAGTCATAAAAACAGCTTTCTTCAGTCAGATTACTGGGGTGTGTGAATATGAGTAAAAAAGTAATTGCTGTAGATATTGGGGCCAGCAGCGGCAAAATGGCTTTTGGAGAATTCGATGGCAGTCAGTTACTCATCAGAGAATATCGTGATTTTGTAAATCGTCCGGTAGAAATAGGAACTGCTTTATATTGGGATATTTTTTCCCTTTATAATGCGATTATAGACGGAATGGTTTATTTCAGAGAAAAATACGGAGAATCGGATACCGTTGCAATAGACACTTGGGGTGCCAGCTATGGACTTCTGGATGAAAAGGGGCGTCTGATGGAACCGGTATATCATTACAGAGACGAGCGTACCCGTACCACCATTCAATATATGAACAATGTAATGGATACATATGAACTGTTTCAGCTGACAGGATGTCAGTGTAATAGGACTTATACATTACCGCAGCTCTATTCTTATCGTATGGAAGGAAGTACTGTTCTGGACGATGCAGGCAGTATGTTGCTTCTGCCAGATCTTCTGGGATATTTTCTTACAGGAGTAAAAACAACGGAAATGACCATTGCAGGAACTTCTTGTCTGTTGGAAAATCGTCAGGAAAACTGGAGCATGGAAGTTGCCGGAAGATTTGGCATTCCGAAAAGACTTTATACAGAAATCGTGGAGCCAGGAACGTTCAAAGGAGTTCTGAGACCAGAAATACAGATTCAGACAGGAATGAAAAATACTAGGTTAGTGGCAACAGTAAGTCACGACAGTGCTGCAGCAGTAGCTGCCATTCCGAATTTTGGTGAAAATAAACTTTATATCAGTATAGGAACCAATGTAAGTATGGGCATAGAACAACCAGAATCTCTGCTCACGCGGGAGGGATATCTGAAGGGATTCAAGAATACCGGTGGTATTAACAGAAAAAAGATTATTTACAGAGATTTTTCAGCCTGCTGGCATTTGAATGAATTTATCAGAACTCGTAAAGAACAGGGGATTAAATATTCTTTTACAGATCTTATCAAGATGGGACTTGAAGTCAGGAGTCCGGTACCATGGTTTGATGTGGAAACGCTTGTCTTCAACGATGCCGGTGGAGATTTATGTAAAAAGATGAATCAGTATTTTGCTGAAACAGGACAGAGACAGCTTAAAGAAGATGGTGAATTTGTCCGTAGCATATACGAAAGTATTGTATTAAAGATTCGTCATTATGCAGAAGCTCTCAAAGAGTTAAGCGTTACATTTGAACGGGTCAATGTCATAAATGGTGCAGTAAGAAATGAGTTTTTGATGCAACTGATCAGTAATGCTCTTGACAGTGAGATTCATGTTGGAATGGAATATGCCACACTGGCAGGTAATATTCTGACACAGCTTTATGCATTGGGAGAAGTAAAAACAGTAAAAGAAATGAGAAACCTTTCAGCCAGAACTTTCCAGATGAAGGTCTACAGACCGGAAAACAGAGTTTATTGGCAGGAAGCAGTAGAGCAATACGAAAAAATAATTAAACGTGAAGTATAAAAGAGTATTTTTAAGATTCCGGCCGGATCTTTTAAAAATAGGGAGAAGTAAAAACTATATATGTATTAATGGAGGGAATAACATGAAGAACAAGAGATTAATGAGTATTTTATTAGTTGGTGCAATTCTTGGATCTACTCTTGGAGCGGCTACTGTATCAGCAGCAGATAATAAATCTGTATCTCTGTGGACATGGTCACCAATCACCCGTACAGCGGAAAAAATGATTGCTGCATTTGAAAAAGCAAATCCGGATATCAAGATTGATTATACAAACTACAACTACAACCCGGAATATCTTCAGGCTCTTTCGGCAGCATCGGCATCAGACAATCTTCCTGATATCGTGGGTCTTCAGCCAGGCTCTCTTACCCAGACATATTCTGATTATCTGATTGATCTCAGTGATTATGCGAAAGAGACATGGGGCGATGACTGGACATCTGTATATGACAATGTAACTCAGAGCCAACTGCAGCTTGGAAATAAAGAGGGAGATGATGGATATTATATCCTTCCTATTGAAACACAGGATATTTATGTAGAATATAACAAAACTCTGTTTGAACAACTGGGATTAAAAGTACCTACTACATATGACGAACTGGTAGAAGTATCTAAAACTCTGAGAGATAAAGGCTATGCTCCCCTGTTCTTTGGTGGAGCCGACGGATGGCAGCATGTAAATCTTCTTATTATGTGTACATCTCAGATTAGTGACACATTGTTTGAGGAATGTCAAAATGGTGAAAAAGCATGGACATCTGATGAGATGAAACAGGCTATAACTAACTATAAGAAACTCTTTGATGATGGTGTAATGCAGGATGGCTCCCTTTCCTCCACAAGCTACAGTGATGGAACTACTTTGTTCCTGGCAGGACAGGCTGGTATGATGCTTCTGGGTTCTTGGTGGGCACAGGAATACACAGGTGAAGATGTATCTGACGCAGTAGCAAACTGGGATTATGACTACTTCTATTTGCCGGCTATTGAAGATGGACTTTCCGACTCTAAGGCTATCGGTGGCGTTGACTTTGGTTATGGTATTACAAAGAACTGTGAGGATCCGGAAGCAGCATGGAAAGCTATCTCCAGTTTTGCAACAGGCGAAGGTGCACAGGAAATTGCAAATGATATGAATAACCATCTGTCCTATCCAAACATTGAGCCAGACACCAGCACAATGATAGAAAGAGACGGACTTCAGAAAGCAGTTGATGAATTCAATCGTTCCGGTAAGGATATTGCAGCAGGTCTTGTAAACCAGAGAATTAGTGAGCCAACTATTGAAACAGCAGTTCAGGAAGCTATGCAGGGACTCATTGGCGGTACATATACTGTTGATGAAGCAGCACAGCATATCCAGGATGCACAGGATGCATTATAATTGTTGTTATTGAAGTTATATTGCAGTAGTCTGTAATGTGGAGAGAATCGGATTTTTCGGTTCTCTCTCTTAATAAAGAGGAGAAGCCTATGACAGATTTAGCAAACGTTCAGAAGAAGAAAAAGCAAAAAGTGAATATAGTAGGATATCTGTTTATCCTTCCTGCAATGTTTTTCTTCTGTTTATACATTTTATATCCGATTTTCTTCATCATTAAGAACAGCCTGTTTAAGTGGGCAACTCTGAGCAATATGGAATTTGTTGGGTTGGAAAACTTCATGAATGTATTCAAAGACAATACATTCTGGATTACAATGAAAAACTCAATTCTCTGGATCTTAGTCACAGTGCCTGTTCAGGCAATTCTTGGATTTTTCCTGGCATATGCAATTGAAGAACGTATAAGAAGCAAAAAAGCAGATGGAAAGTCATTTTCAAGAACCTTTTACCGTACCTTATTTTTCATACCGGTAGTTACATCTGTAACTGTTGTTGCTATTATGTTCAGTAAGATTTTTCAGCCATACCAGGGAATTATCGGACATTACCTCAGCACATGGTTCGGTATGTCACCTACCATTAATGTTCTGGGTAATCGAAATATTGCGCTCTGGGGTATTATGCTTGCAAATATCTGGGAGTGGACCGGTTGGTCTATGATTATGTATATTGGTGGTATCTCGCAGATACCGGATGATATCAAAGAAGCAGCGAGAATTGATGGGGCAAATACATGTCAGGAGATTAGATATGTATTTATCCCGGGTCTTGTATCTGTACATAAGTCACTTCTGATGCTGGGAATCATCGGCTCCCTTCAGACATATGCCTTGATTGGTGTTATGACAGGAGGTGGTCCTAACCATGCAACAGAAATGCCAGGTACTTTTATCTTTATGAAAGGTTTTACAGAGAATTCAATGGGCTATGCATGTGCTATTTCTGTAGCAGTTCTTCTGTTTGCACTGATACTGACATTCATACAGGTAAGATTCCTTGGTTCAGGAGACTTCATGAGGAAAGGGGAATAAGTTATGGAAGCCGCAAAAAAGAAGAAACATCTAGGTCACAAAGATGGCATCTGGAAAGTATTTCTGGCAATTATGGCGATTATCGCACTGATTCCGTTACTTTATGCAATGAGTCTTTCATTCCGTACCCAAAATTCCATTTTTGATCCGAGACTTTTTGTAACGGACATGACAGTAGGAAACTATATTAAAGCGATTTCAGATAATCCGACAATTCTCAACAATTTTATTTCCAGTCTTGTGATTTCTGTAATATCCACAGTAACTACAGTGCTCTGTGCATCTATGGCAGTTTACGGATTTTCCAGAAAGAATGTATATGGAAAAGTAATTATGTACAACTTGATTCTCTGTACACTGATGGTGCCTATCAGTGCGTTGGTTATCCCCATTACACAGTTGAACAGCAGAATGGGACTTCTTGATAATTACTTCGGGCTGATTCTGCCATATATTGCACTGAATATCCCTTATGCAGTAACTATTCTGCAAGGATTTATGAGAGGTGTACCGAAGGAATTGGAAGAGGCTGCATGTCTGGATGGATGTAATATTGTACAGCTTTATGTCAGGATTGTTATGCCGATGCTGAAACCAGGTATCGTTGTTGTTGCTATCTGGACATTTCTTACATGTTGGAATGAATTCTTTCTGGCACTATGTACTATGACAAAAGCGACTACCAAGACATTACCGCTGATTGCACAGCAGTATAAGGGAGTATACAACAGTCAGCCGGGTGTTCTGTTTGCAATTCTGATCATCATTACAATTCCGATGATTATTTTCTATTGTATAGTACAGAAACAGTTTGTAAAAGGTATGACAGCAGGGGCGGTGAAAGGTTGATGAGACTTTGGAATTCTAGGGAAAGTGCTCTTGATGAGGCATTGAATGGAATCATGAGAGCATGTCCCGGCAAATATATAAGATTGCCTTCTAAATATGGTTATGGGCTTTACCGAAATGACCTTCCTGAGAATCGGGTGAGGGTCATTATAAATGGTGGTGGTGGATACGGTCCTATGTGGGGTGCTTTTGCAAAAGAGGGATTAGCAGATGCCATGGTTCATGGGAACTTTGACAGTGCACCCAATGCATATGTGATTTATGAAATGGCAAAGGCTATTGAATGTGGTAAGGGAGTTCTCTTTCTGACTAATCACTATATGGGAGATTATCTTAATAATGACATGGCAGTGGAACTTCTTGCTCATGATGGAATAAAAGCAGCCATGTGCTGTATTTCTGATGATATTTTAAGTTGTGAAGGAGAAGCGGCTGAAAATAGAGGGGGGCTTCATGGCATTGGGCAGGTCTGTAAGATTTGTGCGGGGGCAGCAAAAGATGGTTATGATCTGGAGCAACTTGATATATTGGCTCATAAAGCCAATAGTCGGCTCAGATCAATAGTTCTTAATGTACGAAATAATAAGGTTTATCTGGGAGAGGGATTTTCTGGAGAACCGGCAGTAAAAGAAGAGATTTTTGAATCTGTAGATCAGATGTTTAGCAATGCAGTAGACATTCTTATGTCAGAGCTGGCTCAGTGGAAAGATGCTTCTGTTTATCTTTCCATAAACAAACATTGTAATGTAGGCTTTACAGAAAGTATGGTTCTTCTGGAATCGGCAGTCAGACAGTTGAAAAAAAGAGATATCAGGCTCTGTGGCTGTGGAGCAGGAACCTATTTTGATGTTTTTTCAGGAAAGGGTTGCATGCTCAGTTTGATTTCGTGCGATGAGGAAATGGAGAAATATATTTCGCCGGTAAGTGGATATGGTTATGTGATATAGGAGTTGAAAGACAATGGAAAAATTAAAAACCGATGTTTTTCAGAAAATGTTTCTGAAAAGTGCTCGCCTGATCATAAAAAAAGAACCTTATCTTACGGAGATTGATTCTATGATCGGTGATGGTGACCATGGAGAAGGCATGAAGCGGGGGTGTGAGGCTCTAGTAAGACTTCTGGAAGCAAATCAGTATCAATATGTAGATGATCTCTGTTACGCAGTCAGTATAGAACTGATCAGAACCATGGGTGGTGCATCCGGGATCATTTTTGGAACCATGTTTCTGGGCGGAATTAATCGTCTTGGACATCAGGAATATGTAACAGCTTCACAGCTTGTGGATTATTTTTGTGCTGGAGAGCGGGCAATCGAAAAAAGAGGCAAATCAAAACCTGGTCAGAAAACTATGCTGGACGTTTTGTATCCGGTGTGCGTGGAAATGAAAAAAGCAGCTTCTGAAACAGAAGATATAGCAGAAGTTCTGGAGAGAGGATACAGAGCCGCACTTCGGGGAGTGGAAGACTGTAAGCGTCTTCAATCCAGAGTAGGCAGAAGTAAGAATTTTAAAGAAAAAACTCTGGGACTGCCTGATCCGGGAGCTGTGTCAGTAAGTTTCTGGTTTCAGGGGTTTTGCTTGACAATCTATGAACAATAGGAGGAAATAAGAATGTTAGAAAAAGTCAGTACAATATTAAAAATGGCAGATGAGAGCAATACAGCGGTAATTTCATTTATCTGTACAGATTACAATATGGCATATTCGGTAGTAAAGACGGCTGAAAAAACAAATACTCCTGTACTGGTTATGCTTTTGCCGGAACATTATGAGAAAAATAATACTATGAATGTTCATGGATTTGTGGAGATGGTAAAAGAGTTAGCAGAATCTGTAAAAGTACCTGTTGGACTTCATTTGGATCACAGTTATGATTATGATTCTGTTATTACTTCTATTAAAAAAGGATTTCATTCTGTTATGATTGACGGCTCTGCATATAGCCTGGAAAAAAATATTGCACTTACAAAAAAAGTAACAGAAACAGCACATATTTTGGGGGCTGATGTTGAAGCCGAAATCGGACATGTAGGTCTGGCTCAGGACTGTGATGGTGACAAATCGGATTATTATACAAAAGCAGATGCCGCTGCAAAATTTTGTGAAGAAACGGGGATTGATTCATTAACGATTGCTATTGGAAATGCGCACGGTATTTATGTGGAGACTCCTCATCTGGATATACAGAGGCTGGAAGAAATCAATGCTGCTACTAATGTTCCCCTTGTTCTTCATGGCGGTAGCGGTATACCTCATGATCAGCTGGAAATTGCTTTTCGCAAAGGTATTAATAAATTTAATGTAGGTACAGAGTTCCTAGGGGTATATTATGATGCACTGCAGGAATATGTACATATGATGGAAGGCAATGACAAACCCTTGAAGATGTTGGAAGTTCCGGAGTTTGTGCAGACACGTCTGTGTAAGTATCTGGAAGAAAAGTTGGAACTTTCCCGGTTCTGAAAAAATTAAAAAGAAGATATAAGAAATGGCAGGAAAAGAAAGTATTCGAACCTGCCTTTTTATGTATGGTAAATATCTGTCTATATGCCAGAGACAGTTTATAAAAAGGTAGGTGCAGGTATCGCAATTTCCGATCATTGAAACATATGTTTGATTAATTGAGTTATACTGGTAAAGCAATTTCTGCACCTGAAAACCGGAAAGATATCCGGTAAAGATTAAAGCTTAATCTTCTTCCTCGTCTTTGCGCTTCCTTGCGTTCATGTCATCATTATCTGTCATCAGGTATTTGCGGATTGCGAAGAGTACGGCGATACTGAGTACACCGAGCAGGGTTTCACCCGGGCCGAGATGTTCTACTACCATCTGTCTGGCAGTGGCGAACATCAGAACTTCGACGACTGTTAGTGCGGAGTGCTGGCAGAGCATTTTTACAAACTCTACGCCGACTACCAGAGACAGTGCCTGTGAGAGGAAGCTGGTGAAAAATTCAGTGTCCATTGCAGGAACAGATGTATTCACGACCTCCATGATCAGGCGGATTCCGGCCAGTGCGATCACTGCCAGGATAACAACGGAGAGTACGATTTCCGTGTAGCGTGAAACATTATAAATAAATCCGTTAAAGAGTTTGCGGATGTTGTGGTTTACCTGTTTTTGGGGTTCCATAGTCGTTGCTGGGTCCTTTCTGTTTCCGGATCAGGTACGGGATTCTGATCCGGGATATTCTGCTGTATGATCTGATGGTTTCATCCGGCAGATCAGTACAGGTAATCTTTGTTTACATATCCATATTTGGACAGCTTCGGAGAATATACATACCAGTACTGGGCATCATTTGAATCAACGAGCTGAACGGTATCACCGGAGTAGAGCTGTCCGATCTCATTGGAGGTATCGTAAGCTTTTGCGGAACGCAGAGCCAGATAG
>CAVCYJ010000089.1:0-10905 GCA_963605995.1 Holdemanella biformis
AATCGCTCCATGTGGGCGGAATATGATGATCCCATGATTGTACAGTACGCCATGGCGGAAGAATAATACGAGTTTCCACTAAGCATAAATAAGCTCCTCACCACTGGAAATCATCCGGTGATGGGTAGCTTATTTGTTATTGTTCTTTAATAAAACCGTCCGGATATTTTTAGCATCCAAGCTGACGGAAGTATTTTTGAAGCCACTCGATATCCTTTGTAAAACCAGCCCGGTGTATAAACACCCCTGCCTTTTTGGGCAAGCTCCAATGCTTTCATTGTCAGCTTTTCCATGTCTAAAAACGGTAGTCCATTTATCTTCTGGCTTTGTCTGCCTTTTCCTTTCGGATTCATTTCCGTATCCATGTTTCCGGGGCACAGAAGTAACACGTTTATTTTCTTTGCCAGAAGTTCCTCCCGCAATGCTTTACCGAAATAATAGACATACTTCTTTGACGCAGCATAAACCGCTTGATTCGGAACAGGCGCAAATGCCGAAACTGAGCAGGTAATAATGCTAAAGCTTCCCGACTGCATATAAGGCAGACATATTCTTTGCATCATTGTCATTCCTTTTATATTCACGGCAATCATACTCAGAATATCTTTTTCCTGCATGGAAGAAAATGCTCCAGATTTCTCATATCCTGCATTATTGATGAGAACTTTTACAAGAGGTTGTTCTATCTTTAATTTGTTTGCTATCCTCAAGTATGCCTGTTCATCTGAAAGATCTGCTTCTACCGGCACGATTTTCTTCGGTGCATAGTTTCTTGCCAGTGCCTCCAGTCTTTCAGTTCTTCTGGCTATAATCCAATATTCATCCAATGTAGGATATTTTCTTGTAATTGCATCCAGAAATTTCACTCCCAGTCCTGAGGATGCTCCTGTAATAACTGCTATATTCATCTCATCACTTCCTTCAGATTTTTACATTCGGATTGGTATACTGCCCGTGGTTTCTTGTCTTATTTCCGCATTGTATAGCAAACCTTGGACATCGATGCAGGCAGCCCAAACACATCACACATTTTTCCTTCACCCAGGCAGGTTTTCCACCCTGCATTTGAATTGCCTGTACCGGACATTTTTTCGCACATAATCCACAGCCAATACAATTTTCATCCGCAAAGAGCCTGCTGGTAAGTCTTGCTTTCCGGTTATAAATTGGCTGTGCAATTCCTTTTACTACAAGAGCAGGCGCAGAATGTTTCATTCTTTTATTATGATGTCTTTCCTGAACTGATTTTATAATCTCTTCTATTTCCGCCCCTGTATTTTGGGTGAATTTTTTCTGCTTCTCCTCGGTAGAAATATCAAATATCGGGGTATAGGTATCCACCATACGAACAGAGTAACAAGCATCAATATCTCGATTACAGATTGCTTCCTTTGCCAAAGCTCCTGTTGCTCCCGGAGTCGTGCCATAGGTTGCAATAAAATACAGATAATCTGTATGAAACTCTGCCTTTTTCAGGAAATCGCTTACTATGCTCGGCAATCCCCAAAAGTATGTCGGAGTTACCATTCCTATCTGCTTATCCTCAAATGAATACTTGTTTTCTGCGATACAGTCCGCAATTGATTTCATTTCATCATGAATTTTCTCTGTGATACGTACGGCAACATATTTACTGTTACCCGTAGCCGAGAAATATAAAATCATCTGTTCATCTCCTAACTATAGTTCACTTCTGTCTGGAAGCTGTGTCATAATCTTCGTCATACGTTCCACCAGTGACGAAAGTAATGTAATCTGATTATCGTCCGGGTCAAGGTAATAATATACAAAGGTGCCTTCCTTACGTGACTTCACAATTCCGGCATCTTTTAATATCTGCATATGATGTGATACCGCAGAACTCGAAAGGTGAGTCATCTCTGTAATCTCCGTCACGCGCACACCTTCAACCGGACAATTTAGCATGACGCACAGCAGATGTTGTCGGTTCTCATCACCTACTGCAGTAAGCAGTTTTCGACAGTTTTTAAAATCTTCTTCTAATTTTCTTACCTCTTTGCAAAAGGGCGTAACTACATGTTCCTTCATCGGAGCGTCCTCCTATCTGTTTAAGCACTTGAACATATGCATTATACCATCTATGATTAAAAAAAGTTCATCCGTCTAAAAAATCGAGATGCTTGATTTAAAACAGCACCCCGCCGCAGCAAGGTGCTGTTGATTTTTCTATATTTATCTGTGGACATCCATGCTTGTGCCGGATTTAAATTCTATCGTGAAATGGTCTTCATAGACTGTTATCTTCTCAATCAGCCTGCGTGTCAGCTTTTCATCATATTCTGTGATGCTCTCCATCTGCTCATCCAAGAACTGTCGCATCTCATCGATGCGATGTTTCAATCCTTCCCGCTCTGCTGAGTCAGCCATCGCATTCTGCTTCATTTCCCGCAGACGGTAAATCTCATCGGTGATGCTGTCATAGTTTCCTTTGGAATTTGCTACCTTCAGCAATTCCTTCTGCAGTTCTTCCAGTCTGGCATCAATCTCGTCCATCGAGACCCCATCCACTTCGGTGAGTGCTGTTTCGATGTTGGCGGCAAGGGTGTCTTTCACGCTGTCTCTCTTTTCAAGGAGTCGGTTAATTGCCTGCACGATGAATACATGAAGATCCGCTTCCTTTATCGGATCTCCATCGCATGAACTGGGGCCGTACTCATTTCTTGTACAGCACATCCAAACTGGATATTTATTGCCATGGGAATTCCAGATCACCCTCCGGTAAATGTCATCGCATTTACTGCAGTAGATCCTGCCGGACAAAGCGTGCTTATTGGAGTAAACCCTTTTCTTCCTTTTGGCACCGCTGTGAAGTTTTGCTCTTCTCAGCATCTCTTCCTGTACCCTTTCACTCCTGCCACTCATAAACGCGGTAGAGTTTCCAACTGATTTAATGATAAGGACATGATTCTCATCTTCAATGTTATCGAGTGCCACCCCGTATTCTGAAAACGATCAAAGCCAAATGCGTAACCTTCGATTCTCTTAAAAAAGCACGTCTTGAAAAAGAAGTGCCTGTTATCGAGGGCTTTTTGTCGTGGCTTGACAGCCAGACCCCTGTCAGGGGATCCCGGATGGACAAGGCAGTTACCTATATCCAAAACCGCAGATCCTATCTTATGACTTATCTGGAAGATGGCAGATGCAGCTTTTCTAATAATCTCAGTGAGAATGCGATCCGTCCATTCACAGTAGGCCGTAAAAACTGGCTGTTCTGTGATACTCCGAACGGCGCACAGGCCAGTGCCATTGTTTATACCATGGTAGAAATGGCAAAGGCAAATGGAGTAAACGTCTATCACTATCTGACCTATCTATTAGAGAAACAGCCTAATGATAGTATGAGTGACGAAGAACTGGATCAGCTGGCACCATGGAATGAAAATGTCAAAGCGGAACTCAAACGCTGGGGAGAAGGCTCCGACGAATAATCAATCATATGTGAATTGCCAAGGTACTCCGACTGCTGAAAAGTAGTCGGATATTTTTCTGGTGATACCTGAAAATTAAGCGCTTACAAAAGACCAGAGGCTTAAAGGCCGCACTTAAATATGTGAAAGAGCATGACATCGGGATGACTGCTGAACAGATCCAGGGAGCTATGAATATCTAAATTTCCGGTTCAAAATGCTTTTAGGGCTACTTTGGGCTGGAAATTAAGGTTCTACAATGCCCAAATTACTTCTTGAATTTATATTTTCCTTTTCCGTGACCGGATACTGGTTCAATAATATCTGCCTGCACCAAATTGGAAAGAAGTTTTGAAGCACCTGAACCTTTCAACTCAAGAAGTTCCATAACTGCACCTCTTCCAAACACCTCATCAAAGCCAAACTTTTCAAAGAGTCTATGGATATGAACCGTCGTTTTTACCGAGAAATCGCTGCCTTTTTCAGAAAGTACACTTTCAATATCCACTTTTCTGTCTTGAATGTCCACTTTTTCATTCTCAATATCCACTTTTGTATCCCCAATGTCCACTTTTTCTTCCTTCAAGAGTCCACTTATATGAAGATTTCGATTATGAAGCTCATTTTTCTCGTTCAAAAGCAGATTTCTGAGAAATGTTTCCAGATACTCTGTTGTTTCGTGAATACCTTTTTGCAGGTTCGTATAGTTTGCACGGACAAGTGCATTTCGGAAATACCACGCATTCTCCGCAAAAATATCATTGGTTGCAGAAAACCCAAGTGTCCTTAAATATTTGATGAAGAACACTGCCGTTGTTCTCGTATTGCCTTCCCCGAAGATATGGATTTGCCATAATCTTGAAACAAATACCGCAAGATGGTGGATAATCTCGTCCATTGAAAGTCCTTTGTAGCTAAAATCTTTCTCCTGCGAAAAATCGTATTCAAGTGTAGCTCTCAGTTCGGACGCACTACCGTACATAACGGTTGCTCCATCAAGCACCCATTCTTTCTTTGTGATGTTGTAATCTCGAATCTTTCCGGCGTGTTTATAAATACCCTGAAAGAGTTTGCGGTGGATAGAGATATACTCATTCGGAGAAAATGAGAACGCTGTTTCAGAAAGAATTTCTGCAATACGGGACGAAACCTTATCTGCTTCTTCGGTACGCTCATCATCAGACAAATGCACTGGTCTTTCCTCATAATAGCTGTCAATAAGACTTTGTGCTTCTTTCATCGTGATTTTGCCTTCAATATTCTGAATGGCAGTATCAATCAAATATTTAGATGGTTTGAGTCCGTCCACCGCCTGAAGTCCGATCGCTGTACTCCAGGCATAACCCTTATGAACTTTATCCGGTTCAGACTCCCTCAAATATTCCTTAAACGGGTCTTTTTCCATATCCACTACCTCGCTTCATAGTCTTATAATTCAATCTTCTTTTTACCGTTAAAGCCGGATACTGTGCATTAAAATTACGAACGTCCTGCGCAGAGATCCTTGCCCCCGGAAGTGTGTAAACCACAACATCAACTCCGGCATTCTTCTTCGCCAGAATATTCAGCGTGATGACATCAACATAGCCGTCAATCAAAATGATTTCTTTCTTCGCCCGGCGGATCATATCTGTCAGCAAACTGAAGGCATCAAAGATCTGCCCATCATAAAAAATCTTCTGGTTGTCTTCCTCATGCTCTGTCATATACGCAAAAATCTTCCCGAATTTTTCATCTGTATCCTTTTGATATTCCAGCTGTCGCAGCTCAATACTGTTAATCCTTTCAAACATGAGGGCATTATTGGCAATAATATGCCTCATGCGGACAAACTCATCCATTATTTTTATACTTACCGATATTGCAATATCGCTATTTAATACTGCTGAAAGCATTGCTATTCCGGATTCTGTAAAAACGTACGGCAAGTAGCGTCGACCACCTCTTCCGTTTGAGGTCACAAATTGTGACCTCAAACATTCAAACTCTTGCTTGGTTAATTGAAATCTGAATTGTTCAGGGAATCTATTCATATTTCTTTTAACAGCCTGATTAAACTTTTTCGTTTCCACATGATATAGCATAGCCAGATCGCTGTCCATCATTACTTGCTTCCCACGAATAGAATAAATCAATTTTGAAATATCCGTGACCAATTCTGTAGTATCATGTACTTCTTCTACAGTTACATCTTCGTCCATCGTAACTCTCCTATCTTGAACTCACAATTTGTGATTTCAAGTTCTCCCTTCCTCGCTGTCGTGAAGTCGCAAATTGCGGCATCACGGTATAAAATCACAAATTGTGACTTTATAACCATCTACATCTCCTCCAGATTCTCCAGCTTCATCAGTGCTTCCATATAAGCCAGAAGCCGTTTCTGCTGTGCTTCCTTAAGGCCATGGAAATCCTCGATCATACGGATATCCTGCGGTGTAAACCGACTCTCCGGAGCTGCAGCTGCAATCTCTTCCTCATCCTCGATTCCCTTACCGGTAAGAAGCTGCTCTGGAGTAATTGCAGAATATCGGGGCTGCACGTTTTATGTGGAACCGGATGCTCTCCGATTATAACCTGATGTGGAAAGAACTGGGATTTACGGTCCCGATGACCCCGGCAGATTACAAAGACGTATCAGGCCTGGAATGGCTGCGGGATATGGATTCCTCTAATCTTGCAAACGTACAGCTGCACCTGGAAAAAGCCCGCAGTGATCATTTCTCAGGGGATAAAGGCAGGCCGCGTTTCAAGAAAAAGAATGTATGTGCGGATAGCTACACGACAACCTGCACGAACAACAATATACGCATGGAAGGGAACGGGATCCGTCTGCCTAAGATCGCAGGGGTGGTCCGGCTTTCCATCCACAGGCCGGTCGCGCCTGGCGGCACCTTGAAGAACGTAACGGTTACGCGTGAGCCGGATGGGAAATGGTATTTTTCAGTCGTATTTGAGTATGCGGCGGAGGAACCGGAACCGTCCCCGGAACTGAAACAGTTTTTTGAGACCGGTGACGGAACAAAGCTCTCCGGGATCGGACTGGATATGTCAGTCCCATTCCTGTACATAGATTCCACCGGAAAGAAACCGTCTTACGAGCTGGATGGACGGGAGGTCCGTTTTGTGAAGCAGTACCGCAAACTGGAAAAACGTATCGCCAGGGAGCAGAGGAAACTCTCCCATATGGTAAAGGACTCTAACAATTACAGCAAACAGTGTAAGAAGATCGCCCGCCTGCATGCGAAAGCCAAGCACCGCAGGGACGATTTCCTGCACCAGGTTGCTGTACGGCTTGTCAGGGACCATGACCTGATCGCGGTCGAAGACCTGGATATGAAGGCGATGAAGAAGGGCCTTAAGCTCGGGAAGTCCGTCTCAGATATCGGATGGGGCAGGTTTACACAGATCCTTGAAGAGCTGTGCAATAAGTTCGGTAAGCTCCTCGTCCGTGTTGACAGGCGGTATCCGTCTTCTAAGACCTGCAGCCACTGCGGATATGTAAATAAAGACCTGAAACTTGAGGACAGGGTATATGTATGTCCGGAATGCGGGCATGTGATGGACCGTGATAAGAACGCGGCGGTAAATATCCTGAGGGAAGGGTTCAGGATATTGGAAGAAAATATGCTCAGACCAGCAGTGGAAGGTTACAAAAAACCTTTCCTGCTTACTACGGTCGCCTGAACAGGGGATCTTTTAGTCACCAGAAAACCTTACCGGTAGAACACCGGAGTAGCCTGTCGAGCTACGGGAGCACGTTTACAGCCGTGCGTAATATGTCACCCGGTTTAGGCAGGAAGCCCCCTCTTCTATAAGAGGTGGGTAAGTTCACGTCCTAGAGCGACGAATATAGGTAGTATGATCTCCAGCCGTTCCAACCTGGCAACCCTGACCCTCGGCGACAAGCTTGCTTTCGTTGGCACCAACTGTCATTGCCTTCTATCCGGAACCTGGTACTCCTCCGATGGAACTGCCTATATCTCTACCGGATATCCTACCTGCACAATCCCAAACAACACCGCGGATACCTACACCAGAAGTCCTACAAGAAAAAGAGACAGCATTCCCGCAGCCCCTTTCTATAGGACATCAAACTACCTTCTGCATCTTTTCTCTATCCTGCATATTTTCTACAGAATGATACCCACGATCTGACCTGCAACTGGATGGTTTCTGGCTATTCGCAGTACTCTTTTATAAAATCCGCAAAAAATGGCAATGCTAAGGAAATAAATCCTTGCCTGGCAACAATAACACCCCTTTTTATCAGCCTGTCGCGGTACATAGAATAGTTTGGAGCCTTATCCCGCATCAAAATTAGAACCTCTTCCCTTTTATATTCTGCTTTATCCACCAGCAATCTGGCCAAAAACTTATCCATATCCGTCATTTCTTCCCAGATCTTCTCATATGAATAAGCAAACAGCTCCGCCTTTAATTCTGGAACAACATCATCGATCTCAAAACCAATTCCCTTTTTAAAACTCAAAACACCAAATTCCTGAAAGGCATACGCATATCCCTTTGTAATCAATGCCATCTCCTTTGCCTTTTTGACCGGAATGTTTAGCTTGTTCTTGTACATTTCAGCCATCAGGATCTTATTCAACGGTTCCGTCTGGATTGTAGTCGCCCTTCTGAAAAATGTGAGGTTTTTTACATTGCTTAATTCCTGGATATTTTCGTACAGCCCCGTACATACAAGGTAAACGGGATAATTGGCTCTTAACCATCGTCCATATTCAGAAGCAAATCTTACCATCTCATCAGTCTTTGAGATTTCATCAATGCCAATCAGGATTTTTTTCTGCTTTTTTTGAACTTCTTGGATCATACCCTCTACTTCGATACCTATATCAAAAAACTTATCGTCTGGATCGGAAGTGCTATACCCGAAGCCACCACCAGTTCCCATCACTGTAGCAGAAACATTAAATCCAGTATTTTTGTCTTTCCTCTTCGAAAATCCCTCTTTTGAAAGCATTGCCGCAATCTGTTGTAAAGTATCGCGTGCCGGATTGATATCGAAGACCAGCCAACCATTTTTCCGAAGCTCGTCTTCCACCTTTGCCAGAATAACTGTTTTCCCAGACCCCCTGACTCCGGTAACTTTATACACCGACTCTGATGGTCGATCATAACTAAAGTTTTCAAGTATTTCATTTGGCTGCTCTGTTGTGATATAGGTATCCGGCGTTTTACTGAAAGTCGTTGTAAAAGGATTCTGCATACTCGACACCTCCATCTTATCTTATGATCTTTTATAGTTCTTTATACTTTCAAATTTAATTTATACTTCTTTATAATTCTTTATACCTCTTTATACTTTTTGTTTAATTTTATACTTTTTTATACTTTTTGTCAACCAAGAGACAATTCTCCCTTCGCCTTATCCATCACGGATGGATGAACTCGGTAAATTAATACCAGAGTCCTTCCGAACCCCTTCTTGGCGCCTGCAGTGCTCGGAATCAACTGCGGGTTCTTATTTTTTTCACAGAAAAAGGCCGCAGTTTCCTGCGACCTGTTCAGCTTGACAGTTGTATCAGATTCTGTATTTCTCAAACAATTCTTTCCGGAAGGTTTCGTCCCGTGTCATTCTCTCGAAGGCACCGTAGTCCTTGTCCTTTACCAGGAGTTCGATGAGTTTGCTGTACCTCTCGCCCTCCAGTTCTCTGCCTGACTTGAGTCCTTCTTCGCGACCCTCCTCGCGGCCTTCTTTACGGCCTTGTTGGAGACCTTTCTCAAGCCCTTCTTCCCTGCCCTTTTCCAGGTAATCCCATTTCATCATTTCCAGGGTCATGAAATCCCTCCTCCATTCCTCATTGGAACGGGCCTTGTTCAGGGCCTCGTCCATATCCGTGATCAGCGGTTTTTTGCAGCCACCAGGAACCCTGGAGCTGGCAATGTAATCAAAGAGTTCCTTTAACCCAGGGGAGATATACGGGTCATTTTTTTCCCTTCACGATTATTCATTGGTTCTCTCCTTATATTTTATTCCAAAACGGAGATTACTGTCAAGCCGGTTTCTCAGGTCGGAATGAAAAACTCCGCTCAAGCCAAAAAAAGTGAATCCGGATTCAAATTTCTGCATATTACGGAAAAATAACGGACATCTCTGTCCGTACAGGAGGTATCTATGATGAAAGTGAAGGCGATAGGCACAGGTCTTGTGCTCGGGATGACAATGGCTGCGATGGTGGCAGCAGTGCCAGTGATGGCAGATGATATGTACTCGGGTAGTACCCCTCCCCCCGAGCGGATTTTTGAGGGTGAGTAGTCCAAGTAATGTCAATGATATGGAAGGTGATGGTGAATCAGGCGATTCCGGAGATGCAGCGATTGTGTCCGATAACAGTACTGCAGGGGATACTACGAAAAGTGGCGATGAGTCCGGCGATGTCTATGACTTCAAAGACCCCAAAACTACCGGGGTCGTGACCGTGATCAAGCAGTGGGATGATTCGCTGGCCAATGAGGAGCGTCCAGTACCGGACATCTCCATCAGCACAGAGAAACCGAGCAAGAGTACGCTGGGGTATACGGTCACGTATCATGGAAACGGGCTGACGTTTGAAGACGGGAGTGACACGAACGAGATCATCGTGAACAGCTCCGGGAAGATCGTGTCCGGGCAATATCAGGCTCCCAGTGGGGGCTTTGCAGGATGGTACTCTGATGCAAAGTATGTGAACAAGGTGGAGCTCTCCGCGGAGGGCATCCCGGAAGGCCTTGGCGGTGATATGGATCTGTATGCGAAGGAGAAGCCGTTTGTCCTGAAAGATGGATGGTCTTTCCACTCCCTGATCCCGGATACGGCAACATCCGTGGTGTTTACGGACGAAGTCATGCCCTCCAGTGCAACCCTGATCGATGTAGACGCAGATGGGGATGGCGGAGTCGTTGCATGGATGGACGGGACTACCATGAAAGTATCCACGCAGAAACCGGGAAAGAAGGTGGTTGCAGCTGCGGATTGCAGCAATATGTTTTCTGGCAAGTTAAGCCTGACTTCCATAGATCTCGGCAATCTGGACACCAGGAATATCACCACTATGTATTCTATGTTCTCCGGTTGCTCCAGCCTGACTGAACTGAACCTGTCATCTTTTAATACCGGTAAGGTCACCAATATGTCTGCCATGTTCGCCAGCTGTTTCGGCCTGACGAAACTGGATCTAACATCTCTGGATACCAGAAACGTCACCGATATGCATGGTATGTTCTTCAGATGCTCTAATTTGACGACCTTGTCCCTCGGCGAAAAGTTTGCTTTCGTTGACACAGGCTATGACCTTCCCTCCGGTACCTGGTACGCCTCGGATGGAACTGCCTATACCTCTGACACGATCCCAAACAACACCGCGGATACATACACTCGCAGGAAGTAGAGCGCAAACATTTTTTTCGATGTCTTTTCCCTTACACCAGTTTACAACTTTATAAATGATAGACTTGCTGACAAACCAGCTGTTTT
>CAVCYJ010000090.1:0-10633 GCA_963605995.1 Holdemanella biformis
ACTCCGGCTTTGATTCTTGTTGCTGTATTAACGCCAATTGCTCAGGCAGAAGGCAAAACAAAGAGTATTGCTGTGTCCATCGCAGCTATTGCGGCATCTGATATTATTTTAGACCTGATGATGGCAAAAACAGGGAGAGGAATGCTTGGGATGGGATTTGCAACAAGCATTTCCCAATGGATTGGATTATTTATAATTGTAATTCCTATGCTGACAAAGCCTTTGATATCGCCTTCATTGCGTGCAGTCAATTTATTTTATATGCTTGATATTCTGAAAATTGGATTGCCAAGATTTGTGAAGCGTGTCTGCAACACTCTGCGGCCGATCATCATCAATTCAATTGTTATTGCTATCGGAGGCGATCTTGCGATGAGTGCAATGTCAATGAGAAATAATTTCTCCAACATTACAGAATGTTTTGCATCCGGGTTTGCGTCAGCCATTATCTTATTATCATCTTTGTATGTAGGAGAAAAAAATAAAGATGCCCTCAGAAATTTAAGAAACTCAAGTATGAAAGTGATTCTGAGTGCAGAAGTTTTTCTGGCTGTATTAATAATGATTTTTGCCAGACCAATTGCAGAACTTTATGTAAAGGACAATCCACAGGTAACGGAATATTTAGTTGTTGCTATCCGCTGCATTGCAATTAATACTCCGATATTTGCATTAAGTGAAGTTATTCAGTCCTATGCGCAGGGAATAGGGAAGTTTAACCGTTCAAATATACTCAGTATTCTCAGCCGACTTGTTTATTTAGTTATCGGAATATTTGTATTTGGAAAAATATTTGGAATAACCGGTGTATGGATTGCTTTTCCTGTAACATCATTGGTTACAGTAGTTACCGCTGTAATAATGGAATATATAGAAAGCAAAAAGAGAGGTATGGAACTTTTGTTCCCCATACCGCAGGAATGTGATATAAATGATAGTGACAAAATCGTGAGCAGGATTGATGCGGGAAAAGATTCTATTGAAAAAATTGTCAGAGCTTCGGAGGATATACAGGCTTTTTGCGAACAACATAGAATGGACAAAAAAAGATCAATGTCTGTGGCTCTATGTTATGAAGAAATGGTCTGCAATATTATTCAACATAATTCGCAGACAAAAAAAGAAAAAATTTCGATAGATGTTTTTGTTGCTATTATAGATAACGATATAATTATCCGATTAAGAGATAACTGTAGAAAATTTGATGTCGTAGAAAAGTATAATACATTTAAATATGATCTGGATCATCCTGAAAAAAACATAGGAATCCGTATCGTTATGAAGAGTGCAAAAGCTGTGGAATATGTAAATACGTTTGGAATGAACAACCTGATCATTACGCTGTGATACATTTAGAAATATTATTTGTAACTATTCAGCAGTTTACTATTCCGCGAGGTGTTTTGGCATAAAGAAAGCAGGAAGCCGGGCGTATAAATTTCACAAGGGGATTCTGGAGTTATTGCAGAATCCTTTTTTCAAATTTAACCGAATCAAGTAAGTCCTCTGCTTCAATTGCGGAAAGCAATAAGCAGTGGGTGGGGACTTGCTTGTATCAGGAGTATTACAGTAGAAGTAAAAACAGAAAACGTAGTGGTAGTTGCAGACTGGATAAGTATGTCTTCAATATAGAGACAGATAATGCAAAATAAGGTGATAATGCAAATGTATACAGTAAAACGAATCGAAGAACTGGATTTCGGCTGTGAAGGCAGACCGGAAGGAATGAAGGATATGGTTCGTGTAATCCTCAAAGGTGATAACGGCGGGGAAGAATCCATGAAGGTGGAGGATGACTGGCTGTATGCCAATGGAATTGATGAGGGAGACAGAGTAGAACTGAATACAGAACATAAACTTGTTAAAGTTGTGTCTGAGATTATCTGATCTGCCGGGAGAAAAACAATGGTTATCTGAATAATCCTAAGAAAATCTTAAGAATTTGTCCCTTTCATATTAAGATGCAAAGATTATTCTGATATCAGAAAAAGAAAATATGTACTCTGAGAGTACATAAATCAGAGGGAGGTGTATAAAGTGGCAAATATTCTGGTCTGTGATGATGATAAGGACATTGTAGAGGCAATCAGTATTTATCTGGAACAGGAAGGATATACGATTTTTAAAGCATATGATGGTCTGGAGGCGATCAATATACTGCGCAGTCAGCCGGTAGAACTGCTGATCATAGATATCATGATGCCGAAGCTGGATGGAATCCGGGCTACTTTGAAAATAAGAGAAGAGAATCCTCTTCCGATCATTATTCTTTCTGCGAAATCAGAAAATGCAGATAAGATCCTTGGATTAAATGTAGGAGCAGATGACTATGTGACGAAACCATTTAACCCGCTGGAATTGGTTGCGAGGGTAAAATCACAGATTCGGAGATACACAAGACTGGGGGCTGCAGTGCCTCAGGAAAGTGCTCTCATATATGAAACCGGTGGATTAAGCGTGAATGACGATCTGAAAGAAGTCAGAGTAGACGGAGAACTGGTGAAGCTGACACCGATAGAATATAAAATTCTGCTTCTGCTGATGAAAAATCAGGGAAGAGTTTTCTCGATCAATCAGATTTATGAGAATATCTGGAATGAGGAAGCGGTGGCAGCAGATAATACAGTGGCAGTGCATATCCGGCATATCAGAGAGAAAATAGAGATTAATCCAAGAGAACCGCGATATCTGAAGGTTGTGTGGGGACTTGGTTATAAGGTTGAGAAAATTTAACCGAATCAGTTATTTGGTGTAGAGCCAAGTTGCGAAGCGGATGATTTTATCCGATTAACAAAGAGGAAAGGGACAAACACTATGAAGGGAAAAGGATATAGAAGCAGTTCTGTAAAGGCATTCTGGATCGTGATCGCACATCTGGCAGTGGTTGCAGCCGCAATCTGCGCAGCTATGTTTGTAATGATCGGCCAGACCGGAATCTGCCTGGATGACAGAGGTAAAAGTTATACAGAATCAGAAGCATTTGAGAAACGGGTCAGTGACAGAGGAACTGATATTCTAACCAGTCTGGCTGCGCAGGAGGATATTAATTATCTGAAAAATGGCGGTTCGTCAGCAGTGATCGACCTGGCAGAATTTGAAAAAAAAGGAAATACCCGTGACTCGATCAGAGAACTTTCCCTGAAAAATACTTCCGGGCTTGCGTACTCAGTAAGTGACCTTCTGGAGTGGGGAAAGGACTGGGAAAGAGACAGTTATAATGGTGTTTATGGTGAGGATGCACAGATCATAAGATGCGAAGCATCTGATGGAACTAGCCGTTATTTTTACCGGACGGATTTTAAGAAACTGGTATCAGAAGGAACACTGAAAATTAATTACAGTGCTGAATATCTCGAAGAAGATGATTTTAATGGAAAGACCGAATCCGAGAAGATAGACAGTGCAGCAGATGAACTTTATTATGGATATGCTTCAGAATCAGAGAGTATTGGCAGTGTTACGGATACTGGAACAAACACAGAATATCCAGAATGCTATTTTGTAGAACTGAATCAGCTGGATGAGAAATTTGCACCACAGGGAGCTGAAAATATTCTGGATGCGGTGAACAACAGTGCTGAATGGAACGGGAGACTTGAGGATGCATATAAGGAGTTATTCACACTTCTGGACTGCATCAGTGCCATGCAGTCTGATGAACAGGTCGATGACTATACGACATCACTGGTATCAGTTTTTCATACCGTGGGAGATTACACAGAAGGAAATACCAACCTCACCTATCTTTTCGCAGATAAAGAAACACAGACAGTTTACACAAATAAGGAAGCGTACAGCAGCTACGCACAACTGGATCAGAACCTTGAGAAAATATCTCAGGGAAATGCATATGCGATTGTTCGTCCGGAGATGAGTGAATGTGAGACAAATATTGCGGGAATGAAATCCAATACAGACCTGCAGGTGTGGAACCATACGATCAGACAGAGCCTTGATACAGAAGATTTCGTATATGCAGTGGCTGTAGATACAGCATTTCCGATTGTGGATTCTATGGCATCCGAGAAAGAGAGCTTTGAAAAATATGCGAATCTTATGCTGCCGATGTTAGCAGGAGCGATCATCGGAAGTGTGCTCTGGATTATCAGTATGGTATGGCTGACGGTTGCAGCAGGCAGAAAACCGGAGGATGAAAAAATTCATCTGAATAATTTTGATAAATGGTATACGGAGATTGCCGCCGGAATTGTGGCAGGTATATGGGCAGCTGGAATTATGGGACTGGCATATCTGATCGTAGAGACTGGAATTTCCAATGCGGAGGCACTTATCATATGTCTGGCAGTATGCGGGATTTATACCATGGTATGGTTTCTGACAGGATATCTTAGTCTGGTGAGAAGAATCAAAGCAGGAACTCTCTGGAAGAACAGTCTGCTTAGAAGAATCCTGAAATGGATTGGAAAATGCAGCAGAAATATTGTTGATTTTGCAAAAATTTTCTCCGGAAATACCGCCGGAAAAGTAAAGGTTGTGTTAGCAGGAAGCGGATTTTTATTCCTGCAGTTTTTGTTTATTACAGCCGCTATATTGCTGGGTGCCGGATTCTTTTTACTCCTGTTAATGGTAATAGATATAGCAGCAATTGTTTATGCGGTCCGCAAAGCAGATGGTCAGGATCGTATCAAAGAGGGACTGAAGAAAATCAGCGATGGACAACTGCAGTATAAGATTAAAACAGATAAGCTTACCGGTGATCAGAAAGTAATGGCAGAGTATATCAACAACATCGGTGATGGTCTGGATGCGGCAGTAGAGGACAGTCTGAAGAAAGAAAGGATGCAGACGGAACTGATTACAAACGTTTCTCATGACCTGAAAACACCGCTGACTTCTATCATTAATTATGTAGATCTGATGAAACGCGAGAATCCGACTGACCCGAAGGTACAGGAATATTTACGGGTACTGGATGAGAAATCCCAGCGACTGAAAGTGCTGACAGAGGACGTAGTAGAAGCATCCAAAGCAAGCACAGGAAATATTAAACTGGAGATGAACGACATTGATTTCATAGAAATGGTGCAGCAGGTGATCGGGGAATTTGAAGAAAAATTCCAGGAAAAGAACCTCAATATGATGGTGCATTTCACAGACGAATCATCCGTGATTTATGCAGACGGCCAGAGAATGTGGCGCGTTCTGGAAAATATATTCGGCAACGTTGAGAAGTACGCAATGGAAGGCACCAGAGTCTATGCAGAGATCAGCAACCAGAATAAAAAAGTAATCTTTTCTCTCAAAAATATCTCCGCACAGCCGTTGAATTTCTCCGCAGATGAACTGACGGAACGATTTATCAGAGGGGATGTGGCGAGAAATACAGAGGGAAGCGGACTTGGACTTTCCATTGCAAAGAGTTTGACGGAATTGCAGGGCGGTGAGTTTAAACTGCATCTGGATGGGGATCTGTTTAAGGTAATGATCACGTTTGCGGCGAAAGATAGTGTGGAGAATACAGTGGAGAAATAAGAAAGAGTTGTAAGAGAGACATAACAAAATGTATGCGGAGGAATTTGCAGATAACTATGACGAGGTGTTTTGCTATGGTATTTCTTTTTACAAAAAGAGATGTATGGTGAAGAAGAAAGTGCTGTAGAAAAGAAGATAGCATACAATGAGACAAAAAGAGAGGGCAATTTCAGCAGAAATATCAATATAAATCTGCCGGATGAAAAAAACTGCAAGGGACAGAATTGACAAAGATATTCCGGAATTGATATGTGGTTTTATGAGAGATTTTTGTGAAAAAATTGTTTACAAACCACATAAAACAATATATAATGCACTTGTAAACAACAAGAAACAACATATCGTTAAAAATAAACAACATAAAACCACAAAAACGGAGGGAATATATATTATGAAAATTCTGGAATCTAAATTTGTACAGGACTTTATCAAAATGGCAGATGATGGTTATCAGCAGGGATGGCATGAGAGAAACGGTGGAAACTTAAGCTACCGTCTGAAAGCTGAGGAAGTAGAGATGATCAAGCCCCGTCTTAATGCACCGGGAGAATGGGAAGAGATCGGAGCAGAGGTTCCGGGATTAGCAGGAGAGTTCTTCCTCGTAACAGGAAGTGGTAAATATTTCAGAAATATTATCGTAGACCCGGAAGTATGTCTGGCGATCATTGAACTGGATGAAACCGGAACAAGGTACAGAATCCGCTGGGGCCTGGTTGAAGGCGGCAGACCTACCAGTGAACTTCCGACACATCTGATGAATCATGAAGTAAAGAAGAAACTGACAAACGGAAAACACCGTGTAATTTATCACGCTCATACAACTAATACGATTGCGCTGACATTTGTCCTGCCGCTGGAAGATAAGATCTTTACAAGAGAGTTATGGGAATCTGCTACAGAGTGCCCGGTTGTATTTCCTGATGGTGTCGGAGTAGTCGGATGGATGGTCCCGGGCGGAAGAGAGATCGCTGTAAAGACAGCAGAATTAATGAAGAAATATGATGTCGTTATCTGGGCGCATCATGGAATGTTCTGCTCAGGTGAAGACTTTGACCTTACCTTTGGCCTTCTTCATACTGTAGAGAAATCAGCAGAGATCCTGGTGAAGATCCTCTCCATGAGTCCAAACAAACTCCAGACGATCACTCCGGATAATTTCCGCGCACTTGCAAAAGATTTTAGGGTAAGTCTGCCGGAAGAATTTTTGTACGAGAAGCAGTAATTGATAAGATAAATGTGTGGCAAAAAATATTTTCCGTACAAGTTGGTACATGTACCGTACAAGTGCTATAATACAGTCAATATCTGAAAAGCAAAAGGAGAGGTACGAGCTATGCTGGAGAAATTAAAAGAAGAAGTTTACAAAGCAAACATGGATCTTCCGAAATACGGACTTGTTACATTTACGTGGGGAAACGTCAGCGGAATTGACAGAGAATCAGGACTCTTTGTCATTAAACCAAGCGGAGTAGATTATGACCTGCTTACACCTGATGATATGGTTGTTGTAGACCTGAACGGAAATAAGGTAGAAGGAAAATACAACCCATCTTCTGATACGGCAACACACGTAGAACTGTACAAGGCATTCCCGAACATTGGCGGAGTTGTGCATACACATTCTTCATGGGCAACAAGCTGGGCGCAGGCAGGAAGAGGAATCCCATGCTACGGAACCACACACGCAGACTATATTTACGGAGAAATCCCATGTGCGCGCTGTCTGGAAGGTAAGGAATTTGATGAATACGAGAAGAATACAGGACTTCTGATCGTAGACCTGTTCAAAGACAAAGACTATGAAGCGGTACCGGCAGTTCTCTGTAAGAACCATGGACCATTTGCATGGGGCAAGGATGCTCACGAAGCAGTACATAACGCAGTTGTTGTTGAGGAAGTTGCGAAGATGGCTGCCCGCTGTGAGATGATCAACCCACAGGTAAAACCTGCTCCACAGGATCTGCAGGATAAGCACTATTACAGAAAACATGGTGCAAATGCATACTATGGTCAGGGAAATAAATAATCAGTGATTTCAAAACAGAAGGGTCGAAAAATGGCCCTTCTTAAAAAATAAAAAAATCTCCCGGAAAAGAGTGAGCGCTACTCTTGACATCCGGGAGATTTTTTTGTGCGGCAGAGGAAATCGGGAGAAGTCTTCTGCCCTGTTGCGGAAAATCTGGGGAACTTCCGCAGTTTTATCGAAAGGAGGAGACTCAGGATAACACAGGGAATGTATCCTGATCGTCTTCATATAAGGAAAAAAGGCGTGTTAATAATAAAGAATTGCAGTACGCGATAAATGCAAAACCAAGCAGCAACATGAAAATCTTTGCCTGCGGAATGGCAATGCAGACAATAACAAACACCGCCTGTATTGCAAGAAGTCCCAGAGTAGTTTTGGGATTGGTGATCGCAATCGCCACAGAATTCTTCAGTGTCTGCTTCAGGCTGTTCTGGAATCTCGCTAAAAGAGGAAATGTATACAGGAATGAGAACACCAGTACAACCAGAAGCAGTGTCATAAGGAGCATACAGATATTTCCGGGAACAGTATTCTGTTCACCCCAGAAAACCGCATTAAACACAAATACAAAAGCAAGCACAAGCTGAATGAGGAAAGCGGCCACAGACTGTGGAAAATTCTTCTTAAATGCTTTCAGGTATGTGGAAAAAATATATCCCTGTTCTTTTCGTGCTTCCTTTAAGGTTACAGTGTAGAGTGCTGACAATGCCGGCCCAATGGTAACAACAGGAAGACAGGTAACAAGAAACAGGACATTCAGTCCGATAAATGCAGCCAGTGTGTTCATAAATTCAAAGAACGGACTGTCCGGATTAAATTTCATGAGAATCTTTCCTTTCTGCTTTATGCTGATCTTATCTTTATTTATGTGGAATGCTCTTCTGATCTGACGGGATATTGAGATTTTTTTGTCCGTCAACATCCTGCGTCTTATCGTGGTTCTATCTTATTAAAGAACAACTTTTTGGTCTACCGTAAAAATAATAGCTTCATTACCATAAAAATTAGTGATTTCTTTTCTGCATCTCCATAAATTCTAAAATTTCCATAAAGAGTGTAAAATTTTTAAGGTATTTCCCTCTGAAAATTAATGCTACCATAAGTCCAGAATTTCAAAGAATCAGGCAAAGGAGGAGGAAAGAAAATGTCAAAACAGACATCCGGGGCGAAAGCCGTTAAGGTGAATCGTCCCAAGACAAACAAAAAACTTACATTATTTATTGTGCCATTCATTATATTGTGTTTTCTGTTTTCCTATTTCCCGCTGCATGGCTGGATTTATGCATTTTATGATTACAAACCGCCGCTTCCGTTGAGCAAGTGCCAGTTTGTGGGGCTTCAGTGGTTTAAAATGCTATTTGGAAATGAAACGCAGCTGGCACAGATCGTACAGGTTATGAAGAATACGTTCGCAATGAGTTTACTTGGAATTGCAACATCCATGCTTCCGTTATTCTTCGCGATCCTGTTAAATGAGATCAAATGTAAATGGTTCAAGACAGTAGTACAGACGCTGACAACACTGCCGAACTTCATCAGCTGGGTTATGGTATATTCCGTAGCGTTCTGCCTGTTCTCCAACACAGGTATGGTAAATACCTTACTTCAGAATCTGGGACTTATCACAGAACCGCTGAAATTCCTTGACAGCGACTCCCACACATGGCTGGCAATGCTGCTGTGGAACACATGGAAAGGACTTGGCTGGGGTGCCATTATGTATCTGGCTTCTATCACAGGTATCGACCAGGAGCTTTACGAAGCAGCGAAAGTTGACGGCGCAAACCGTTTCCAGCTTATGAGACACATTACATTCCCGTCACTGCTTCCTACCTATTTCGTAATGCTGATGCTCGCCGTAGCGAACTTCCTGAACAATGGTATGGACCAGTACTTCGTATTCCAGAACTCATTTAACAAGACTCATATCCAGGTACTTGACCTCTATGTTTACAACATCGGTATGACGGGAGGAAGCTTATCCATGGCGACCGCGATTTCCATGCTTAAGAGTATCGTCAGTGTAACCCTTTTATTCGTAGTAAACTTTGTTTCAAAGAAGACGCGTGGAGAATCTATTGTATAAGGAAGGAGAATGAGTAGAATGAAAAAAGCAGTAGTAAAAGAACACAAACGACCTCTTTCGACTTCCGATAAGATATTCAATGTATTCAACTATTTACTGTTTGGAATACTGACAGTCATCTGTCTGTATCCGTTTTATTACCTGATCATCAACACCATCAGTGCCAATGATCTCAGTGCCAATGGTATGATCAATTTCCTGCCGAGGGGAATTCATTTTGAAAACTATAAACAGGTGCTTGGACTGAGCGGACTTCCTGTGGCAGCTATGATTTCTGTTGCAAGAACAGTGATCGGAACAGCTCTGACAGTGCTGGCTTCTGCATTCCTCGGATTTATGTTTACACAGGAAAAGATGTGGGGAAGAAAATTCTGGTACCGTTTCATGGTAGTCACAATGTATTTCAATGCCGGAATGATCCCGATGTTTATCACGATGAAAAACCTGCATCTGACAAATACATTCTGGGTTTACATTCTTCCGGCGATCGTACAGCCATTTAACATCGTTCTGGTCAAAACTTATGTGGAGTCTATTCCAAAGGCTCTTCAGGAAGCTGCTGAAATTGATGGTGCCGGAATCTTCAAGATTTTCTATAAGATCATTCTTCCGGCCTGTACACCGATCATGGCGACTGTAGCGATTTTTGCGGCAGTTGCACAGTGGAACTCTTTCCAGGATACATTGATCTACATTACAGATCAGAAATTGTATTCCTTACAGTATCTGTTGTATACTTACATTAATCAGGCAAGTTCCCTTGCTGCAATGGTTAAAAACAGTGCAGGCGGTGCGCTGAACATGGCGGCAGTTGCCACACAGCAGACACCGACTTCTATCCGAATGACAGTTTCTGTCATTGTTGTATTACCGATCCTGTTCATCTATCCGATGTTCCAGAGATTCTTTGTCAAAGGTATTATGATCGGATCTGTTAAAGGTTGATATAGAGATTAAACTACATAACACTCACAGGGAGGATTTTTTAAATGAAGAAAAAAGTAATCAGCGTTTTGATCAGTGCTGTG
>CAVCYJ010000091.1:0-10560 GCA_963605995.1 Holdemanella biformis
AAACATTAAAAAATCCTTAGTTTTTAAGGAAAAAAGACTTGACTATATAGGGAGGCTGTGTGGCAGGAACAATGCTCACCAGTTCCATCTGTGCATATGGACTGGCGAGAATTAAATGGAGAGGCAGAAACATAGTATTTGCCTGCATCATCAGCAGTATGATGCTTCCGGTTGCAGTTACTCTGATCCCTACATTTCTGATGTGGAGAACCATTGGAATCACAGACAGTTTTATTCCTCTGATTGCTCCGGCATGGTTTGGCGGCGGTGCATTTTATATATTCCTGCTTCGTCAGTTCTATCTGGGAATTCCGAAAGACTTTGATGAAGCTGCATATCTGGACGGTGCTTCTCATATTCAGATTTTTGCAAAGATTATTCTGCCGATCACGAAACCGGCACTGGCAGTTGTGGGTATGTTTGCGTTCCTGAACTCCTGGAATGATTTCCTGAGTCCTCTTGTATATTTAAATTCTGAGAAAAAATATACGGTTGCGCTGGGACTTCAGCTGTTTACCGGTTCTTACAGAGGTGAATGGAATTTAATGATGGCGGCAGCCTGCCTGGTACTTGCACCTGTTGTGGTTGTATTTGCCATTGGTCAGAAGTATCTTGTTGAGGGCGTAACAATGTCTGGTGTGAAAGGCTGAGAACAGGAGGAAAAACAATGCATTTAAGAGGAAATGTGATTTATAATACATGGAAGAATTTCTGGAAAGAGGCATATAAGTCCTCTTATTTCAGGGCACAGTATGATGAAACTTCGGAGCGTACAGACTGGTCATTAAGTGAGAGACAGCTGTTTACACAGTCAAATGGAAGAACGCTTCTTGGTCAGGACACCATGGGCAGGCTGCACTTTTTGTGCACTCCCCATGACAAAATTTATGCGGTACCATCCGGAGGAACAGATCTGGGTGGCCAGTTTAAAGGATACATCGGTCAGTATTATCAGAATGATACAGCATTACTTCTCGGAAAAATGAAATATGATCTGGAGCTGGACAATGGTCTGATGATCTCAGGCGCAAACAGGCAGTCATGGACAACTTATTATGATGATTTTCTTCCGGTTACTTCTACAGAGTATCCGGAACTGGAAACCAGAATATTTTCTTTTGCACCGATTCTGGAGAAAGAAGCAGTTCCTGCATCATCCATCCACCCGGTTCCGGGACCGGCAGGAGCATTCTACTGTATAGAAGTAAAAAATACTTCCGGATGCAAAATTAAAGGAAAACTCCGCCTGTCATTTGATCAGAAGTTTGTAAACCAGTTTGAGCATTACGGAAAATATTTCGATGATTATACAGCAGCACCATATAAATCAGAATGGGATCAGAAACTGCTGGTATTATGGCACCCGGAAGCGTGTGCAGCAATTCAGCTTCTGGATTCCGTATGTGAAGGTCAGGGAGATAATCCGAGGATCTATGTACCATTTGAATTAAAAGCAAATGAAACCAGAACATTTACAACAGTGATTGCGCTTACCCCAAAAAGAGAAGAGATTTATTCTGCCCTTGGAACGCTGTATCAACATACACCGCTGGAATGGCTGAACGTTACCGATGGTTTCTGGAAAGAACGATTTGGAAAAATCACTACAGATATTCGGGAGAATCAGGAGGCTGGTGAGAAATACCGTGATATGCAGATACGATTCATTCTTGATAATTTCAATTGTCTTTCTTTCAGAGAAGACGGAAATCTGCTGACCAACTGGCAGGGTGCACCGTCCCATAGTCTTTCAAGACTCTGGGGAATTGATATCACTCCTGATGTAGTAAGTGTTATGTATGCGGTACCTGAAGTCGGAAAAAGTGCAATGTTTTATCTGGCAGAAAGAAACCGGCCGCGTTACAGCCTGTACTCGGACCATAGTATGTTTTACTACATTTCGCTGCTTGTAATAGCAGGAAAATATCTGGAGCTGACAGGAGATGAGAAATTCTTCAGAGATCATCCGGAACTGGTTGCTGCTATTGATGATATATACGATGGAATGATGAAGCATAAGCATAAAGAAAAAGCATTGATTTCCAGCAGATATGCCAGCGATCTCATTGTATTCCGCAAGTATGATTACGGTGCAAATGTACAGTGTTATTACGCGCTGAAATCTTACAGAAGAATTCTGAAACTTCTGGAACGGGATGTGACAGATGTGGACAGATTCATGGAGCAGATGAAAGCAGACATGAGAGAACTGATGGAGGGCAGCGGACCATTCGGCAGACAGATCACAGGTGGAAACAACTTAGGTGAGAATGAGGAACGCTTCTATATCCAGGATGATCTGAACTATTATGGAGGTGAGGATACAGCTACAGTTATGGCACCTTTGTATGGGCTGTATGAGTTTGATTATGAGCCATATGTAAATCTTCACAGATATGCACGTTCTATGTATATCACAAACTATGATCCGGAATTCCAGACGATGCGTGAATTACATTTCGGCATGAATCCATCTGCGACGGGCTGCACTCTAAAACTTGGTGGAAGTCTTACCAGACAGGAAATGTTTGATAACCTGAATCTCCTCTACGAACGTCTGGATGAAACAGGTTCACTTTTCTGGTGGCCAAGGGCAATAAACAAGAAAAGATGCCTGACGAGATGCAGTCAGTCAGGGACAGGGAGCCTGGATCCAGCAGAGTGTGGAGCAGTGGTTTGGACTCCGAATGGATGGAACACAGAAAACTCTGGTCATCAAACCACAGGGACTGCTTTCCGGTTATAAACTTCAGAAAACACATCTGGGAGCTTATGTTTTTGATATTGAATACAAAGAGGAAGAGGGAAGAACTGTTTTTCGTATCATAAACTATAATCCGGAAACAATAAGGGTTGTTTTCGAAGTGCGTAAGTACGGTGCAGGTGCACAGGGAGGATGTATAAAAACAGAGGATCCGGTTCCGGCAGGAGCTCTTATTGAAAAAGAGTTTGTTACAGAAACAATGGCTGTACAGGAGACGGATATCGCAGGAACTGAGTGCAGCACAATGACAGAGGATGGAATTTTGTTCAGTCCATATGGAATTGTCATGCCGAAGCTTTATAATTCGGACTGTGGAATCTTTTTGTTCCGTTATCTGATCAGTCAGTCAACAAATACTGAATGGAAAAATGCAGAAGTGAAGATAGAAGTTCCTGATGGATGGAAAGTACAATACAAACAATTCTATCACTGGGATTATCAGCCGGTATTTTCAGATAATAAGGCAGTATGCACAGTGGGAGAAGTACCGCAGAATACACACAGAGTAGGCGGTTTCTATATCAGTCTGCCAGATGAACTGGCAGGAGGAGAGAAGAGTGTGATGCTGTCAGAACATCCTTTCTCACAGGATACACAGCAGAAAATGAAAACGGTAACTTTGTATGTAGAGGGAAAGAAAACACAGGCGGCCGGTGTGATCCGTGCAAGTCTTGAGGCAGATGGAAAACAGTACAAAGTCTCAGAAATACCTGTGCTGATCCTTTCAGAAGAAGACTATGTCAATGCGTTAGATAAGATGTATCATGGAATAAAAAAATAGAATTTGTAAGGACAGGTGTGCAATTGTTGATGCACACCTGTTGTGCTATAATCAAAAACGGATATATCAGACAGAACAGGAGATAAAATGTACAATATATTAGTTGTAGACGATGAGAAAATTCACAGAGAAGGACTTATTATGCTTCTAGAGAAAATATGCCCGAATGATATGTTGTGGGAAGCATCGAATGGGTTGGAAGCAATGGAGATTATGGACAATATTTCCTGTGAGATTGTGATCAGTGACATACGTATGTCGGAGATGGATGGTCTGCAGCTTCAGAAAAAAGTGAAGGCAGGATATCCTGAAACTGCGTTTGTGATCGTAAGCGGATATGCGGATTTTGCCTATGCAAGAGAGGCATTACAGTTTCATGCAAGTGACTATCTGTTGAAACCTGTAGATGCAGAAGAATTAAGACAGGTAATAAAGAAAATAAAGAAGTCCAGAAATCAGCATCAGACACAAAAGAAGAAAGTAGACCAGATGGAACACCGGCTGAAAGAGTCTGCGTTTGGATATATGGAGTGGCTTCTGAATCAATATATCTATCATACACAGCGAAAAGTCTGGGAACCTTTAAGGACGATGTTTCCGCTGAAGCAGGAGGGCTATCTGATGCTGATTCGAGTAAATAAGCTACATTTGATACTTAATGAAGAGACGAAACGGGAGATAGGCTATTTTATAAAAAAGCATCTGATAAATACATCATCAATCACATTTCATGTAAGCGGAACAGAAAATCTGCTGGCAGTTCTGGCTTTGTCAGGACAGAGAATTGAACAGAAGCAGATCAGCCAGATAGAAGAATTTATTCGAAATACTTTGATACTTGAGAAGAACAGAATATATTTTGCGGTCAGCCCACTCTATCCCGACATGGAAAGCTGCGGGAAAAAGGCATATGAAGAGACTCTGGCAGCACTGAAGTATTCTTTTTATGAAGAAGAACGGTATCTGCAGGCAGAGAAATATCTGTCTGACGAAAATCGTGAGGGTTCTGTGGACAGTGAAGAGATTCTCGATGCCATAAAAGAGGGAAAACTGGAGAAAAGTGAAGAGATTTTTGAAAAAGTAACAGAGCTTCTGTCAGAGAATAAAAAGGTACAGCCGGATATCTTTAAGAGAAAAATTGTATTCTTTTTTTTCCGGATTTTGCGGTATATGGAACCGTACCTGAAATCAGAACATTTGTCAGAATTAAATAAGCTGGATAATTGTCTGATCGAGTGTCAGTGGTACTCTGAGCTGAAAAAGAAATCAGCAGAATTAATAAAAAATATAATATCTTTCCGGAAAATTGCAGATTCTCAGGAGACAGATCCGCTGGACAACAGCAGAAAGTATATAGAAGAACATTACCGGGAGGAAATCAGTCTGGAACAGATCGCGGCATTGTATCATTTTAACGCTTCGTATTTCAGTACCTTATTTAAGCAGAGATTCGGTATTTCATTCTCAGAGTATTTAGCAAATATACGTATGGAGAAAGCAGAGAATCTCCTGAAAACATCTGCAGATAAGGTGCGGGAGATTGCAGTGGATGTAGGATATAAAGATCCGAATTATTTTAACCGGGCATTTAAGAAACGGTATAAGATGACGCCGGAAGAATTTCGCAAAAGAAGCGGATGAAGATATTATGAAAACAGAAATATGAAATAGAAATAAAGGAAACTGACGGAAGTGGATAAGAAGTTAAAGAATTTATATGGAAAAGTGAAATATACAAAATTTAAAATTCTGCTGATTCTTTCATTTATCTGCATTTCCATTATTCCCGTTGTACTGCTGGGATTATTTATCTTCCATTTGTCGAAACAGGAATTGATCAAGCAGTCAGAAAAGCAGGTGTGGCAGAATGCAGAGAATGTCAGTGATATTCTGGATGAAAAACTGGATTATATTGAAGAATTTTCATTAAAAATAAATGTAGATGCAAGAATTTATAAAATATTTCAGAATCTGGATATTTCGGACAGTGCACAGCTTGAAATTGCCAGTCAGGAAATTTCGAAAATTTTACTGGATTATCTTCCATAGAATAATACTGTTTATTCTACACATATCGTAACTTCCTATTATCAGTTTGGAGAAAAGGGAAAAAACTATTATCCGAAGCACAGTTTTATTGGATCTGAAATACAGAAAGAAGCAGATGAGGCAGATGGAAAGCTTGTCTGGATCCCGGCGTATAGTTATCTGGATATGTTTTCAATCAGAGACGTACCGAGAAATTACGTGGAGTATGAGCATGTTTTCACTGCGATCAGAAAGCTGCAGCTGAGTAAGGTGGAATCAGGACATATAGAATATCTGGGAAATAAGGCAGACCATATGTATCTGGTAGTTAATTTTACAGAGGATAATCTGAATAATATGCTGAAGAAATATACAAAGGCAAATTCTCAGATTCTGTATTATATTATGAGTGAAGATGGCAGTGTTGTTGGTCCTTACGGTGAAGATAAGGCGGAGATGTTTCAGGATATAACAGCGGCGGACATGGGAATTACAGGAGATAAGGGCACTGTAAAATACTATGTGAACAATCAGAAATATATTGTGACCTATTCGAAGAGCCAGGTGACGGGATGGTACACAGTGGCTATGATTCCTGTCAATGTTCTAAGTGAAAATATTGCAAAAGACTTTACCAGAGCAATATTGATCCTGGTAATTACAGAAATTATTTTATCTGTAGCTGCGGCTGTTTTTATTTCCAGAAAAATAGGAAAAAAAGTGTACAAGCCGTTACGTATGCTAGAGAAAACTGGAGAAGGGAACTTTGATGCAAGAATCAGATACGACAGCAGAGATGAGTTCGCGTTTTTTTATAAAAAGCTCAATGAAATGAACCAGAATCTGCAGACATTGATTCACGAGAAATATGAAATGATGATTCAGAAACGTGATACAGAGATCATGTCATTGAACATACAGATGAATCCGCATTTCCTGTATAATTCGCTGAATATTATCAACTGGGTATGCCTCCGGGGAGAACAGGAGAATACGAGCAAAATGCTTTTGGATCTGTCAAGAATGCTTCAGTATACCAGTCAGAGTGGTGATGTCCTGGTTCCTCTGTGGGAGGATCTGGACTGGCTTAAGCGGTATATTGGGATTATGCAAAAGCGGTATCAGGACAAATTTGAAGTGATTCTGGATATACCGGATCATCTGAGAAGCCTCGAAGTTCCGAAGCTGTTTCTGCAGCCATTTGTGGAGAATGCTATCGTGCATGGATTTAAGAACTATCAGGATTCAGGAAAAATATGGATATCAGCAGAAGAGGGAGAGAATGATATTTCCTTTTATGTAGAAGATAATGGATATGGAATCCGGCAGGAGGATCTGAAAGAGGTTTTAAACAAAGAACGGAAAAGCATAGGCGTCAGAAATACGAATAAGAGGATTCAGATGATTTATGGAGAGAAATATGGAGTTACGATCAGTTCTCAGCTGGAAGAGGGAACGGTCATAACAATAAGACTTCCGTTAAATGGAAAAGTCTATTTGTAAAGAAAGAGACAGATTTGTAATTATATGGGTATTCAATTTTATGAGAAAGCTATTGTGAAAGATTGCTGGAAATAAGGTTGAATATCCATTTTTGATTATAATTGAATAAATATGATATATAACAGTATAAAACAGTTGACAACAGTTATACACTGTTATATACTGTTTGCAGATGGAGGGGACACATATGCATATAATAATCAATAATTCATCCATGGTACCTATTTACGAACAGATTATGGATCAGATAAAAACTGCCATTGTTAAAGGTGAACTGCAGCCGGACACTGTACTGCCGTCTGTCCGTGGATTGTCAAAGGAACTGAAAATCAGTGCCCTGACAGTCAAGAAAGCCTACGACAATCTGGAAGAAGAGGGATTTACCGTAACTGTTCATGGAAAAGGAACCTACGTTGCAGCCACAAACAAAGACCTGATGAGAGAAGAACAGCTCAAAGAAGTGGAGCATGATCTGGAACAGGCAGTTTCAAAAGGCAGACGATGCGGGCTCAGCGATACGGAAATCAGAGATCTTTTTACAATGATCATGGAGGACTAGAAAATGCTGAAAATCAGTCATTTAAAAAAGAATTATAAAGACTTTTCACTGGATTGTTCCATGGAAGTACAGCCGGGAATGATCACCGGACTGATCGGAAAAAACGGTTCCGGAAAATCTACCACATTTAAATCCGTACTCGGCCTGATACGCCCGGATGGTGGCAGGATTGAACTGCTTGGAAATAAGATTACCACAGAGCTCACACCGGAATGCCATGTACAAAAACTACATTTTCACTTTGCTTGAGAGTATAAAGTTTTTTGCGTAGCTTCTTTATATGTTTCATCTTCACGATATCACCATAAACAATTTTTACATCCTACAGTTGTTCGCATTCAGCTACGAAATCTGCAAGTTTTATAAGAAGCTTTTCCAGATTCTTTGTTACGGCTTTCTTCCAGACAAAAGTATACTTATTTGCATTGGCTTCAATTTTAGTACCGTCAATAAAAATGGTCTCGCCCGAACTTAGTGCGACAGCCCCTTTTAAAGTTATGACGGCAGATAGTTGGATGTATATTTGACATTTTTCTTCAAGGTGTCAAAATGTTTCTAAATAATTTGGCTTTCAAATGAAATCAATAAAAGATACAATTGACTGTCAGAGATAAATATTTAACCGAATCAAGTAAGTCCCCTGCTTCAATTGCCAAAAGTAATAAATGATGGGTAGGGACAGGAAACTATATTAAGACATTAAGAAAAGACGAAAGAGAGAAAAGCTATGGAAGATAATAAAAAGAAAGGCTTCGGCATGGTTCTTGAGGGCGGCGGTACGCGCGGCCGGTACACGGCAGGAGTTCTGGATAAGCTTATGGAACAGGGGATTTATGCGGATTCTACAGTAGGTGTTTCGGCAGGTGCGGTTTTCGGATGCAATTATAAGTCCCGTCAGATCAGCCGAACCCTGCGCTACAACACCAGATTCTGTAAAGACGAAAGATACATGGGACTGAAAAGCTGGCTCAAAACCGGCGATGTATACAGCAAAGATTTCGCATACGGAGAAGTGCCGTGGAAACTAGATATTTTTGACACGGAAACTTATGTGAAATCACCGATGAAATTCACTGTCGTATGTACAGACCTCGAAACCGGTAAAGCTGTATACCACGAATGCAGTAAAGGCGACAAAGCAGATGTAGAGTGGATGCGTGCTTCTGCCTCTATTCCGCTGGCAGCCGTACCGGTAGAACTGGACGGAAAATTATATCTGGACGGCGGCATTTCCGATTCTATCCCTGTAAACTGGATGCTTGCACAGGGCTATGAGAAAAATGTAGTAATCTGCACCCGGCATCCGGGTTACAGAAAAGAACACAATAAGATGATGCCTCTGATCCGCCTGAAATTCCGCGATTATCCGGAATTTGTAAAAACCATGGACGAATGCCACATCCAGTACAACCGAATGCTGGATAAGATCGCATATCTGGAAAAGGAAGGCAAAATTTTTGTCATCCGTCCAGACAGAGACATCAGCGCGAAAGTCGTCGAACGTGATCCTGCTGAACTGAAAAAGATTTATGATGTCGGCAGAAAAGTGATGAAAGCCGATATGAAGAAACTGAAAACATATCTGGCGGAATAAAAAGGTTTACATGAATTTATAAAATAAAAAGAGTATAAAATGCCTTGAAAATAAGAGAGAGTAATGCTAACATAAGTGTAAAGCATATTTCTCTTATATTTCAAGGCATTTTTGCCGTCTGATTATTCTAATCTCAATTCAGAAATCCATGCTTTTAATTCCAATTATTTATGAAAAAGCAGGAGCTGAGAAGTGATGAGAATAGCACAATACGTTCTTTGACTCCTGCACAAAACAGGAGAGACTGCCAATGGCAAAAAGAAAGAACAAAAAAATTACTGCGAAGAGAAACCGGTTGAAAGGCAATACAGTAACTGCAAACCGTAAGTACAAAGATACCGTATTCCGTATGCTGTTTTCAGACAGAAAGAATCTGCTGTCGTTGTATAATGCAGTTAATGGAACCACATATATGGATGCCTCACAACTGGAAATTGTGACACTTGAGAATGCAATTTATATGGGAATGAAGAATGATCTGGCATTTATTATAAATACGAATCTGTTTTTATATGAACACCAGTCTACTTATAATCCCAATATGCCTTTGAGAGATTTGTTCTATATTTCCAGTGAATATCAGAAAATGGTGGATTGGAAGTCCCTGTATGCATCAACAAGACTGAGAATACCGACACCGAATTTTATTGTATTCTATAACGGGACAGAGAAAAAAGAAGACCGCTGGGTGGATTATTTGTCAGAAGCTTATGAGAATATGTCAGGAGAACCAAATCTTGAACTAAAGGTTATTACGTTAAATATCAATGTAGGACATAATAAAAAACTGATGAAAGAATGCCAGACTTTAAGAGAATATGCGCAATATGTAGAAAAGGTACGCAGATATTCTTGTGAAATGGATCTGAATACGGCCGTAGAGCGTGCAGTAAGCGAGAGTATTCAGGAGGGGATTCTGAAAGAATTTCTGCAAAAGAATAGGGCGGAGGTTATCGCTATGAGTATATTTGAGTATAATGAAGAAGAGGAAAAAAGAAAACTCAGAAAAGCTGAGTATGAAGCAGGGGTAATAAGTACTAAAAAAGAAGTAGCAATTTCTTTTGCTGAAATGGGATTATCTGTGCAGCAGATTGCTCAGGGAATAAAAGTAGAAGAAAAGACTGTACATAAGTGGTTAAACGAAAAAAGATATAAAAGCATATAATAAAAATAATGGAAGAGGAGTCCGCATTAACTGTAAATGTGGACTCTTTTGGAGTAAATGAACATATAAAAACAGAACCATATTGGATTTATCAATGTCAGTATGTTAAAATCCTGTCTTTGACAGTTAAACGAAAATAAAATCGCTGTATCCCTTGTATTTACTG
>CAVCYJ010000092.1:0-10451 GCA_963605995.1 Holdemanella biformis
CATTAATGCTGCAAATAATCTTTTCTTCATAATCTTATCCTCCTCGTTAATCCTTTTTATAAACCGCATCCCCCGACCTGGGATATGATACGGTAAAAAAAAGAAGCCGAAACTTTCCCTGTGAGGTGTCATCTTCGACTTCTTTTTATTCCTGTATTTATTTTCCGTATGCGATCTCCAGTGCATTCAGGAAATCGTTGATAATGTCTTCTGATTCTTCAATACCAACAGATACACGAAGCAGTCCGTTGGTGATTCCCATCTTTAATCTTTCTTCCTCCGGAACATTCTCATGTGAGGAAAGCGGCGGATAGGAAAGTGTAGTCCTGTATCCTCCAAGTGTCATTGCATAATGTGCAAGATTCATACTTCTCAGAAACAGGTTCATCTTGTCTCTGTCTTCATCAATCTCGAAACTGAGCATTCCACCATAATATGGTCCGAATTCTTTTTCAGCGATGCTGTGCTGTTTATTGGATGCAAGTCCCGGATAATTTACCTTTTTTACATAAGGTGATTTCTCCAGTGCCTCTGCCAGTGCTGCCGCATTCTTACTCTGTTTCTTGATCCGAAGATCCAGTGTACGGATTCCTCTGCAGATCAGCCATGATGAAAACGGATCTGACTGGGAACCAAGCAGTACCTGCAGGTCATGAATCTTATTGATCATCTCTGCACTGCCTGTAGCTGCCCCGCAGACTGCATCGGAATGACCGTTTGCAAACTTCGTGAGACTGTTTACCACAATGTCAGCCCCCAGCTTCAAAGGCTGGACCAGAGCACCTGTCATAAATGTGTTATCTACGATAAGTATCGCATGATTCTCATGTGCGATATCTGCGATCGCCTGAAGATCAGGAACCTCTACCAGCGGATTGGATACCGTTTCTGTATACAGCATTACTGTATTCGGCTGGATTTTTGATTTTACATCTTCGAGATCTGTGAAATCCGCATAAGATGTTTCTACCTTATATTTCTTTAAGATATCTTCAAATATCTCAATGGATTCTCCATATAAGGTTCTGTCCGAAAGGATGTGATCTCCTGCTTTTGTATTTGTTATGATCGCACTTGAAATCGCTGCCATGCCTGATGAACAGGAAACAGAAGCTTCCCCGCCCTCCAGACAGGTGATCAGTTCATTTAATGCCGTCCTGTTCGGATTCCGGTTTCTGTTATAGCAGTATCCGCTTACATCATATCTTCGCTGCAGGTCCTCCAGGTCATTTACGTTATGTGCAGTAGACATATGTATTGGAAGCGCTTCCGGATGAGTTGTTTCCAGATTGAAATAAGCACCTTCATTCAGCAGCCTTGTCTCAAACTGCCAGCTTTCCTCAATTTTACCTACCATAGCAAAATCCTCCTTGTATGATATAGTCCGCATATAGGATATAAGAAATGATTTCTGCTTTTGTTAATTTTCGTAAAAAAAATGACAAAGTACACCTTTTTCAGGGCGCCTTTGCCATGTTTTTTTACATATATTATACAAAACAGTCACTTATGTCAAGCATTATCCTTTTTTATCTCCTGCTTTCGATATGCCTATCATAAACTCTGTTTCTGCAACAGAGTCAAGGACTAATTTAATTTTTGTAAAATATGCTTGACTCTTACGCTGTAACAGATTGTATAACAGATATAAATATACAAAAAAATCAGGAGGCAAAACTATGAGTGTCATAAAATTATTTTATCGTAATCAGCCTGATCCGAAAAAAGTTTCTTCCGAAACAGGTATCGACTTCTGCACCGGATCTCTGTTAAAGAAAATACTGTTATTTTCAGTCCCGGTGATCATCACAAATGTACTCCAGCTTCTTTTTAATGCCACTGCTATGGTCATCGTAGGACAGTTTAACGGGGATCAGGCTCTGGCTGCTGTCGGTTCTACTTCGTCTCTTGTTTCCCTGACTGTCAGTATTTTTAACGGAGTTTCTGTAGGTGCCGGAGTGATCGCTGCCAATTATTACGGTGCCCGCAATAAAGATGCCGTATCCGAAACCGTCCATACCTCTATGATCATGTCCGTATTTCTGGGAATCCTGCTGCTTTTTCTCGGGCAGTTCTTTTCACGGCAGATCCTTATCCTTATGAACTCTCCGGCAGATGTGATCGATCTGTCTGCCCTGTATCTGCGCTGTTACTTCTATTGTATGCCGGCATTCATGGTCTACAATTTCGGAAGTGCCCTTGTGCGTGCCTCCGGTGATTCCAGACATCCACTGTATTATCTCACCTTCTGTGGACTGGTCAATGTGATTCTCAGCTTCCTCTTCGTAGGAATTTTTCATCTGAGCGTTGCAGGTGCAGGACTGGCAACCGTAGTTTCCCAATACGTATCCGCCTTTCTTATTATCAGACATCTCAGAAAAGACACAAGCTGCTTTCAGCTCTCCTTTAAAAAGCTGCGTTTTTCTTCCAGGTATGGCTATGAGATTTTTAAGGTCGGATTTCCTATCGGACTTCGCAGTGTGGCCATGCCGGTTTCCAATGTTCTGATCCAGTCATCGATCAACAGCTTCGGTGCCGTTGTGATCGCAGGAAACTCAGCCGCTGTCAGCCTTGAAAATATGATCTATGCTGTCCTGGAATCCATTCAGCAGACTCTTATCACTGTTACAGGCCAGAACTACGGAGCCGGAAAACACGACCGTATCATTCATGCCTTTCACATATGCATGGTTTATGTTTCCATTGTCACACTTTTCCTGGGTATTACCGTAAATATCTACAGTCTTCCGCTTCTTCATCTCTATACTTCCGGAGAGGAAGCCCTGGCGATTGGAGTGCTGAGGCTGCGTCTGGTAAACCTTCCTTATATTTTATGCGGGATCATGGAGGTCGCCGGTGCCGTATTGAGCGGAACCGGACATTCCCTTCCCCCTATGATCATCTCTGTGGTCGGTGTCAGCGGACTTCGTATCCTGTGGGTACTGACTGTCTTTCGGATACATCCTGTCCTTGAATCCCTGTACATTTCTTATCCGATCTCATGGGGTGTTACTTTTATCGGACAGTATCTGTGTTTCCGGCTTCTCTGGAAGCAGATTGCGAAAAAAAATCAAATTACTGCTTGACTCTCTTTCAGTAACAAGGTTTATACCATAGGTAAGATGTTTTTAATTTCACGAAACGGAGGATAATTATTATGGAAAAATTTGAATTTGATGATATTTCATTCAGCGAAGATACACGAATTCTCTATGAGGGACATCATATTGATGGTGTGAATCTCGCACCTGAAGCATTTCCTTTATTTATGACAAGCGCATTCAATATGGGAAACCTTGACGATGTAGAACATACTTATGATACAAAAGGATACACTTATATCCGTACAAGAAACCCTAACAGAAAAGCTCTGGCTGATGTTCTTACTTATCTGGAGCAGGGAAAAGATACTCTGATCTTTTCCTCCGGTATGGGTGCGATCACTACTACTTATTTCGCTCTTCTTCAGCCGGGAGATCATATGATCTGTAATGAGAACATCTACGGTGAAACCTTCGATGCGATCACTTCTCTGGTAAAAAATTACGGAGTAACTACTACATTTGTTCCATTCGATGATCTGGAAGCAGTAAAAGCTGCTGTACAGCCAAATACAAAAATGTTATATACAGAGGTAGCCAGCAATCCGACAGACCGTCTGTGTGATATCGGTGGAATCGCAGAAATTGCTCATGAAGCAGGCGCACTCCTGATGGTTGACAATACCTTCACTACTCCTGTCTGCATCAAACCGCTGACACTGGGAGCTGACATCGTGATCAACAGCCTGACAAAATTCCTGAACGGACATTCCGATGCCCTTGCAGGATCTATCACAGTGAAAGATATGGCTCTTTTTGAAAAGATCCATACAGTAAGAATGCTGACCGGAACTTCCGGATGCCCGTTTGCATCCTTTATGGTATTCCGTGGAATCCACACTGCAGAGCTTCGTATCAAGAAACAGTGCGAAAACGCAGCAAAGCTTGCTCTTGCCCTTGCAAAGAATCCACACGTATCTGTAGTCAACCATCCTGCTGTAGAACAGCACCCACAGTATGAATTAGGCAAAAAGCTCTTCTCCTCTCCATATCGCGCAACCGGTATGTTCAGCTTCGAGATGCCGGATGACCGTGAGAAGATCAATGCATTCATGGATAAACTGCACATTGCACATTATGCACCTACACTGGGCGGTATCCGCACAACACTTTCTTACCCTCTTCTTTCTTCTCATATGCACGTTCCGGAAGAAGACCGTAAGAAAATGCACATCACCGGCGGCCTGATGCGAGTTTCCACCGGAATCGAAGATGCTGAAGACCTGATCAAGGACTTCACAAACGCATTAAAAGTTTTTGACTGATTTTCTTTTATATTGATATATCGTAACTGTGAAAGCAGCAAACAGTTACGGATATTCCACCTCGAAACAGAGAAAGGGACTGCCTGTCGGCAGTCCCTTTCTCTGTTTTGTCGTAACCTGTTACACAATATAATCATTCATGGAATGTTTCATATGGAGCTTCATCGCCTGGCGCACACCATCTGCATCTCTGAGTTTAAGATAATTCATGATCATTCTGTGGTCATTTACCACATCAGAGAAAAGCGTCTGCTTTAACTGGCTTTCTTCAAAGGCCTGCACCAGAGCATCGTTAATGATTTCCATTAATTTGATTCCAAACTCATTATGAGAAGCCAGCGCAATCGCATTATGAAACTTTTCGTTCAGTACGGGCTCTTCTTCTCTGGTCTCACTGATCTTCTCCAGTTCTTCACCCAGACGCAGGATTTCCTCCAGTTCTTCGTCTGTGGCTCTCTCTGTCGCATAATAAGCCATATCCGGCTCCAGCATCATTCTCAGCTCATATAAATCTTTTATTTTGATATGCATCACATTTAATGCATCAAATCCGAACTCATTTCCTGCAGTCGAATCCTCTGCCACAAAGGTACCTTTTCCTCTCCTGACTTCAAGGACACCCTGTGTGACCAGATACTGTATTGCCTCACGTATTGTTGTTCTGCTTACTCCGATCACCTGCGCCAGATCGTTTTCATTGGGCAGCTTCTCTCCCGGGAGATATTTCTTCTGTACAGTGATCAGATCCAGTAATTCTGTTTTCGCTTTATCTGCCAGTTTCATAGTAATATTTGCCTTCTCTCCTCATAATTTAAGTGATATATGACATCATACAATGATTTTAACCTATCCGTCAAGATATCAGCGACTTAAATTTAGCGTTTCATTCATACTTCCTGTCCGATATCCTTCCAGATCTACTGTTACATACTGAAAACCATAAGATTTCAGTTTTTCTGTAATATCCCTTCGAATTTCCATCAGCTTTCCTATTTCTGCCGGAATGACTTCAATTCTTGCTATCAGACCATGGATCCGGACACGTACCTGGTGAAATCCATAATCCAGAAGCAGCTGCTCTGCCTTCTCAACCATACCAAGCTTTTCCCGGCTGATCGTTTCGCCATATACAAATCTGGAGGAAAGGCAGGCAAAAGACTGCTTCTTCCAGGTCGGCAGCCCCAGTTCTTTCGAATAATCACGGATTTCCTGCTTTGTAAGCCCAGCTTCTCTCAGCGGACTTTTGATCCCCAGCTCTTTCACGGCGATCAGTCCCGGGCGATAATCTCCGTTATCATCCATATTGGAGCCTTCCGCTATGTAAGCAATCTCATTTTCCTGTGCGATCTTTCCGATTTTTTCAAATAATTCTTTTTTGCAAAGATAGCATCTGTTGGGCGGATTCTGTGAAAATCCGTCAATGTCCAGTTCTTCGGACTGACAGATCACGTGTCTGATTTTTTCTTTTTCGCAGAAAGCTTTCGCTTCATTCAGTTCTCTTTTCGGAAAAGAGCAGGACTGTGCAGTCACTGCTATTACCTTCTCTCCCAGTACCTCATGTGCTACCTTTAACAGAAATGTAGAATCAACACCGCCGGAAAAAGCAACTGCCACACTTCCCAGTTCTCTCAGGTATGCTTTTAAATGTTCTAATTTATTTTCCATAATATACGTCCTCCTGGTATTTGTTACCATCATCCTTCAGTATTGTCTCAGACAGTGCCTGTACAATATTTCAGATATAAAAAGAGAGTATACTGCATTTCTTATTCTGCCGTATACTCCCTTGTATCGTATGATGTATTATTTATTCCATGTAATATTACATCATACTTTTCGCATCTTGTCAAGCAATTTATCCTCTGAAAGTTCCCTGAATGTAACTGTGAAGATATTGAACAGTTACTCTAAAACAATGATCTGACAGATTCCAGTGCAAAATATATAAGCATGGGTACTGCAATGAATTTATAGAGTATATCCACCCAGCTTCCCCATTTGATCTTTGAAGTGGGATTGTACCATTCTGTTCTCACTTTTTTTGCACCAATGATCCATGCAAGATAAAAAGCCAGTACTGCCGCCTCTACACAGTAGAAGGCATTTCCCATGAGATTATCAAAGAATGCAAAGAATGTATCACTCCAGACACATGGAATCCCGCCCAGAAGAATTACAACTGTGACAATTGCAATAGCTTTCTTTCTGGTAAGGTGGAAGCAGTCCATCAGACATACCACCGGAAGCTCCATCTGTGCGATCGTAGTAGACAATCCTGCAAAAAACAGTGCAACAAGAAACAGAAAGAACCATATCATACCACCGGAAAGCTTGGAAAATACCATCGGCAGTGACATAAAAAGCAGTCCTTTTCCTGCAAGCGGATCCAGTCCAAACAGAACAACCGCCGGAATGATTGCGAATCCGCAGAGCACACAGATCACAAGCTGAATTACATTAACAGACAGAAAATCCGTAGCCAAATCTGCGTCATCAGAAAGATACATTCCATATGTCAGAAGAAATCCAGGTCCAAGTCCCACTGCAAACAATGCCATTCCGGCAGCTGCCGCCCATAACTTTGGATTTGCAAGCTGTGCCCAGTCCGGATCCATATAATAACGGATTCCTTCTGAAATTCCCGGAATGGTAAAAATACGGACATCAATGATCACCAGAATAATAAATACGATTGGGAGAAGAATTTTGCATATTTTTTCAATACCATTCTGAATTCCTCTCAGACTGATTCCCATTGTAAGAAGGATAATAAATGCAAATACCGCATAAACTACAGGCTTATTGGCATTTACAGAATTGTAGAATGCTACCTCCTGGCCAAGGAAGCTGCTGCCTGTTATTGTATAAAAAATATAGATCAGAATTGTAGCCATAATAATAGGATAGTAAAATAACAGGCACCATGGAGTTGCCCCGCAGATAAATCCAAATACTTTTCCTTTTTTTCCTGTCAGCTTTCCAAAGATACCCACAGCACTCATCTTATATTTTCGTCCCAGCGCACTTTCCGCCCAGCCTGCCGGAATAACGGCAACCATTGTAATAATGATAAATGCCACCAGAAAAGCTCCTCCGCCATACTGTGCACACATTGTGGGGAACCGCCACATAGCACCTACTCCCACTGCCATTCCAAGTGTGGAAAGAATATATCCCAGTCTCGAACCCCAGCCTTCTGTTTTCTTTTCTGTTTTTCCCATAGCGCACTCCTTTCTCACAGCTTATTTAATATGTGTTTTAATAAAATCTACCATTGTTTCAATATTGTTATCTACATTGATTCCCATTTCTGCCAGCTGATCTGATACATCGACAGGAAGGCTGCTGCCGTTAATAGGCTCATTAAGCCGTCCGCCCATCATAATCGTAGGATGAAGATGTTTCTCATCCAGGGTTTTCAGCATATCCTGTGCAAAACTCAATGCGATGCCGTTATACGTACTTACCAGCACGATCTTACATTCTGTCTCTATAATAGTGTCTGCCAGTTCTTCAATGGAAATGGTGGTTCCCAGATCATAAACATTAGCTCCTGCTGCAGTCAGTACATTTTTACAGATTTCTTTGCCAAACTCATGCACATCTGTGGAACCAACAACCACATTGATGCCTTTTAACGGTTCTGTATCTTTAATGTCCATTTTTTCCATGATCGCATCCTGTTTCAGACCTATGATCTTAACAATACTGGTAGGACGGACCGGAACGCGTCCGCGCATTGCCAAACGTTCTTTTCTTCCTACACCGAAATTAACTTCCAGCTGTTCTGCGCCAATTGCCTTTACAGCAGCAAGCACTTCTCCCGGATGTGTAATGTCAATGTGCATGGAGTCCAGACCATTAAGTACTCTTTCAAAAAATACGTTTCCACAGGCTACCAGAATATCTGCTTCTGATTCCACTTTCTCATAATCCACATAATCAGCAAAGTGTTTCGCCTTGGCAACTGCCATATCCATTGTCTTATGCGCATCAATAATTTCTTCTGCCGATGGAATTCTGATCGCCTCTGCTACCGGGATCGGATAAATCGCATGTCCGCTTGGATATTTCATCTGTCCGATGGCATCCGCGATGGCAAAACTGGTCATAGCAGCGTAATTCCTCGGAATATCGTATCCAAAATCAATGGTATTTCCATTGATCATAGAACCTGGAGTTCCATACCTGTTGATCTTGCTCATGGCACAGTTAAATACGATTCTAAGGAACGGGTCACTGAACAGATTTCCAAAGCAATGGGCAAGTCCACAGCCCAGAAGATCTTCCACTATGTAACGCTCCAGCCTTGCGTAGCCTGCCATATTTGCAAGATCATGAAACTGTGCTCCATATCCATCATCCAGATTAGAATGGACGATTGCTCCCTTATCACGGAATTTTCCCATGAGTGCCAGTGCTTTCACCATATCTGTGGTTCGTTCTTCTTCCATGTCAAGTCCGGGATATTCATATGTATAATACTGCGACACATTTCCAATGGTCGTAACTCCGGCTTGAAGACCAAGGATCGTATTCTCCAGAGAATTTAAGGAACCGATCATATGATCACCAAGATGCGGCTGAACCGGAACTACCTGTCCCATTCTGTTCCACTCTTCCTGATTCTTGAAAATCTGACCGGAACCGGCCTGAAATCTGTTACGGTATTCCTCCGGCACACCCATGATCCAGTCAAGGCATACTCCAAAACGGTCTATGTTGATTCCTTCTTTTTTCAGTGTCTCATAGATTTTAATAAATCCGTCCTCTGTAGCCTGCCAGGAATTCCAGCCGATAACAGAATGCTTCATCAGCTTCTTTTCCTGCATCATCTGCTTTTTATACTCACACTCAGATTTCACACCCTTTTCTCTGAAAAACAGTGTTTCGCCAATGGTAACATTTCTGGCAAGGGAATCCACCTCATTCATAATGGATTTCATATCCGGCAGATCTTTTTCATTGAATCTTCGTTTAATTTTGATATCCATACCTTCAGCCCTCCTAATTATTTCTTTATCATCTGATCTGTTCCTTATCACTCAATTTTCTCAATACTCTGTTTCATAATTGCCAGTGCGGCTTCTTCATCATAATCTCTGAGAAGTCCTGCAGCAAAAAGCACATATTTTCTGTCTATATAGCTTTCCGTTTTTTCCGGCAAAAGGACGGTATCATCTTTTTTACCATTTTTTTCTACCTGATGAAGAATTGCTGAAGGATTCCGGCTTCTGATCACCGGTCCGCCGGTACCGATCACGGTCTTAATTCCTGTCAGATTTTTACCCTTCTGCAAGACTCCCTGTACGCTGCTCCCTGTATATTCTATTTTTCCTGCATGTCTTCTCACTGCTATTTTCAGATCCTGCTCCGCAAGAATCTGTTCCTGTTTCCATTCCTTCTCCTCCAAAGGAAGGAAACTCTTCTCAAAAGCTCTGCGCTGAATTTCACTGGAAAACTGTTCCTGAGTCATTCCGGCCTGAGCTGCCAGAGCAGGAACATCCAGTTCTTTTTCAAAACATACACAGGATTCTCTCATTCCAAGATCGGCTTCCACAGTCCGTTTGGCATAAGGCTCCTCTATTCCGACCTTTTTGCATCCTTCATATTCCTGATTAATATTGTAAGAATATACATCTGTAGTAGCACCGCCGATATCTGTGATCATCAGTTCTCCCAGCCCCGGAGTTGCTGTTGTCCCTTTGCTCAAAAGCTCCCCGGCAGCAAGAACTGCTGCAGGCGTAGGCATCAGGACTCCGTCCAGCTTTCCTCTGACCTTTTCCAGACCCTTCATATTTACAATTCTTTCCATAAAGAGATGTCGGATCAGTTCCTGTGCAGGTTCTACATTCAGGACTCCCACATCCGGAAGAATATTCTCTACAAGGAAACATTCTTTCTCATGACTTTTCATCAGCCACTGAACTCCTCTGGCTGCCTCTCTGTTTCCGGAATATACGATCGGAACATGAATCCCGGACTCTGCAAGAACCTGAGCATTGTGTAATACCATTGTCTGGTTTCCCCTCTCATACCCCCCGCAGAGCAGAACGATCTCAAGATTCATATCTGCAATCTCTTT
>CAVCYJ010000093.1:0-10363 GCA_963605995.1 Holdemanella biformis
TCAAAAGGATGTTTCGTTAAGAGATGAGTACATTTATTCATCATGAATTACTTCTGCTGATACGGACGGTAGCTGCGGGAGCGGTTCTCCTTTTGTGTTATGATCTGCTGCTTGTGCTGAGAAATATCATGCCACATTCCCCCAAAGCCGCAGGCCTCCAGGACCTTCTCTACTGGCTGTGCTGCGCCTTTTTTGTCTTTTCGGAGATCTACAGAACAAATGAAGGGAGCTTACGCTTTTTTATGATCTGCGGTTTTCTGACGGGGGCTTATGCCTGTCATAAAATACTCGGAGATATTTTTGTAAAATGCTGTACGAAACTCCTGAAGATTCCTGTAATATTTATTAAATTTTTGATAAAATGGTTGCTATTTCCAGTCAAAAGATGTAAACTTTTGTGGTACAAAGCGTGCAAATGTATAAAAAAAGGAAGGCTGGCAAATTGGGTAATTCTAAGAAAAAAAAGAAGAGAAGAAGAGTAGGTTACGAATCTCTTGGAATGCTTGCGATCGCGCTGGTTGTTTTTGTCCTTCTGGGAGGACTTATGGTCAAAAGTAATGACCTTCAGGAACGCCTCACAGGATACGATGCCAAAGTCGCCAAAATTCAGCAGCAGATAGAAGATGAGCAGGACCGTACAGAAGAGATCGATGAATTAAAGAAGTATATGGAGACAGATGAATATGCCGAAGAAGTTGCCAGAGGGAAACTGGGACTTGTGAAGGACAATGAGACTGTTTTCAAGAAGCAGCAGTAAGAATAACAGAGAGTACCGTGTCGAAAATTTTTGTGATCTTTTCGTCCGGGTTTGACAGATATTTCAGGAACCTTTCCATATAATACCTCTGATAAGAGTTATAAGGGGAATCTATAAGGGGAGGGGAGAATATGCAGGAATGGATGATTGCCATGCTCGTTATCAGCATTATGCTGATCATACGGGACATGGCAAAAACTATTTTAGCAGAAAATCTGCCGGATACAGAAGAACTGCTCTCTTTGCAGGAGAGCCATCCGCAGAAGGAACGGGTGGAGAAATATGCGGCATCCTTTCAGAAACTGGCAGATACTTTTTATGGAATGCCATACCGTAAGGACTACTTAAGCGACAGACAGATCGAGCGGATCATTGAAGATACGAATGCAAAAGTATGCAGCAGATGTTACCAGAGGGAACTTTGCTGGGGAGAACACAGCCAGGAACTTTGCAGGGGTGTGGAGGCACTGGTGCGTTCCATGGAGAGCGGGAACGAAGATGATATCAGAAGTATCCGCGGTGACTGGACGGGCATATGTCCCCGTTCTGTGCAGTATTACGAAGCAGTGGTGGAGAATTTTCAGAGAGAGAAGCAGAATCTGATGTGGGATAACCGCATGATCGAGAACCGTCTGGCAGTGGCACAGCAGCTTATGGAAGTTTCAAGGATCATGGAGAATGTAGCGAGTGACCTGTACGATCTGGAGAGAAGTACGCCTCAGTTTGAGGAGAATCTGCGAAAGAGCCTGCGAAAAAGCCATGTGATCCTGCGCCAGGCCTGGGTGATGGACAAGGTAAAAGACCACAGACAGGTATTTCTTACCATGCGGGCAAGAAGCGGACAGTGCATTTCCATGACGGAAATTTCACAGCTTCTTTCCGGTGTATGCGGAAGCTCCATGGTACCTGTGAATGGAAGCCGGTGCATCGTGAACGGGGAGTACCATACGGTACATTTTGTTGAGGATGTAAGCTATCAGATCCTTTATGGAGTCGCCAGACTGACCAGAGAAGCAGAAAAAGTTTCCGGTGATAATTACGTATGCAGACAGGAGGATGGCGGCAGATTTGTCATGTGTCTGTCTGACGGAATGGGGTCAGGAATGGAAGCCTGCAAAGAGAGCGAGACGGTCGTGGAATTGCTGGAACAGTTTATGGAATCCGGATTTTCGCAGGAGACAGCGGCGAAGATGGTTAATTCTGCACTTGTGCTGAAAGGTCAGGAAGGGATGTTTTCAACCGTAGATATCTGTGCGGTGGATCTGTATACGGGAATCTGCAATTTTCTGAAGGCGGGGGCTGCATCGACCTTTATAAAAAGGGATCACTGGGTAGAATCCATTACTTCAGAAAGTCTGGCGGCAGGGCTGGTACAGCAGATCGACTTTGAGACTGCATCAAGAAAGCTGTATCATGGAGATTATCTGATCATGATGACGGACGGAGTTCTGGATGCGCTTCCGGGACAGAAAGAGGAAGAAACCATGAAAGAGATCATCATGGACGTACATGACGAATCTCCTAAGGACTTTGGCAGAGGAATTCTGGAGCGGGTGCTTGGCTACAGCGATTATCGTGCGCGGGATGATATGACAGTGCTGGTGGCAGGTGTGTGGAAGAAATAACCGCCCTGCGGGATTTTTGCAGGATAAAATATTAAAAAGAGTATTATGGACAAAAAAGGATAAAGATGAAGAGAGAAGTTCTTGCCTACATAAAGCAAAATAAAATGATCAAAAAGAATGATGTGATCCTGGCCGGTGTATCCGGAGGCAGTGATTCCATGGCAATGCTGCATCTGCTGAAAGAATTGCAGCAGGAACTGGAATTTTCACTGCGGGTTGTGCATATACATCACGGAATACGTGGAAAGGAAGCCGACAGAGACAGCAGTTTTGTGGAAAACATCTGCAGCGAGTGGGAAATTCCGTGTAGTGTCTATCATTATGATGTACCGAAACTGAGCCGGGAATGGAAACTGGGTGAAGAAGAGACCGGACGTATCGTCAGAAAAGAAGCATTTCAGAAAGAAGCTGACAGATGCAAAAAGATATGGAGCAGTCCTGCCAGCAACCTTCCGTCAGGAGATCAGAAACAGAGTGAATGCAGGGAATCAAAAGGCAGGATAAGGATCGCGCTGGCACACAATCAGGAGGATCTTGCAGAGACGATGATCCATAATCTGTGTAGAGGAACCGGGCTCAGGGGACTTTGTACCATGCGCCCCGCAGACGGAGAGATCATCCGTCCGATTTTATGTTTAAGCAGGGAAAAAATTGCCGATTATTTAAAGAAGGCTCATATTTCCCATATACAGGACAGCACGAATCTGTCGGATGAATATACCAGAAACCGCATTCGCCATCACATTCTCCCTATGCTGGAGCAGCAGGTAAATGCAAAGGCAGCCGCACATATGGCAGAAACAGCAGCAAGGATCTCGCAGGCAGAAGAATATCTGACACAGCAGAGCAGTCTGGTAATGGCGGAATTTCAGACGGATACCGGATATTATTTTACAGAAGACTTTTTCAGTCACCCACAGATCATTCAGACCTATGCACTGCAGCAGGCAATGGAAACTCTGGCGGGCAGGAGAAAAGACCTGACGGCAGTTCATTATGAAAAGGTTCTGGCACTGTACGGAATGCAGACCGGAAAAAGGATCAGTCTTCCATACTGCATGGAAGCCAGAAGGGACTATGGAGGTGTGCGGCTTTTTTGGAAGAGAGAAAATCAGGATATAAGAAATAATGTCGGAACAGAAATGCTGCGGGATAAAACGGATGCAGCAGTGTCGGAGTGGGAAATCAATATCCCGGGAACGCAAACCTGTCCTCTGGGTACTTTTTCAGCGGAAATATTTTCCTATGAAGGCCAGAAGATTAAAGAAAAAAAGTATACGAAATGGTTTGATTATGATAAAATAGTAGAGAATCCGTGTATTCGCTCCAGAAGAACCGGGGATTATATGGTCATCAATGCGCAGGGAAATACAAAGAAACTGAACCGCTGTATGATCGATGAGAAAATCCCGTCAGAGAAGCGGGATGAGCTTCCGCTGATCGCATGCGGAAATGAGATTCTCTGGATGGTGGGAAGCAGGATGAATGAGAGGTATAAAATTAACCCCCAAACCAGGAAGGTGTTAGTATTAAATTACCAAGGAGGACGCGAAAATGAGTGAGAAAATCAAAGTTTTACTCAGCGAAGAGGAAGTAGATTCCCGTATCAGACAGATTGCAGCAAAAATCAGCAGTGATTATGCAGGCAAGGAGATTCATTTAATCTGTGTATTAAAGGGTGGTGTTTTCTTTACATGTGAACTTGCCAAGAGGATCACAGTACCGGTTTCTCTTGACTTTATGTCTGTATCGAGTTATGGAGATGATACCAGATCCAGCGGTGTTGTAAAAATCGTCAAAGACCTTGACCAGCCACTGGATGGCAAAGAGGTTCTGATCGTAGAGGATATCATTGATTCAGGAAGAACCTTAAGCTATCTGATCGATATCCTGAAGAAGAGAAATCCGAACAGCATCCGTCTGTGTACATTGCTGGACAAACCGGAACGCAGGGTGAAGGACGTAAAGGTTGACTACTGCTGTTTCAGTATTCCGGATGAGTTCGTGGTAGGATATGGTCTGGACTATGCACAGAAATACAGGAATCTTCCGTTTATCGGAGTAGTGGAACTGGGGGAAGACTGAAAGGAGATTTAACCAAGTGAACAGACAGCCAAGCAGAATTGGTCTGTATCTGGTGCTGATCGTTGCCCTGATAGCCGGTTATTTTTATCTGAATAATCAGGTGGTTTCTCAGAGCAGCTACACACAGAAGCAACTGGAGCAGGCCCTTGAAGACAACAAGGTGGTTGATGCAACGATTCAGCAGAACAGAGAGGTTCCGACAGGCGCGGTGATCGTAGACACAGCAGATGACGGACAGAGAAAGGTCTACGTGACCGATGTCAATCAGGCGATCGAACTGCTGAATAAATATAATATTGAAGTGACGACTCAGGATGTACCGGGAGATAATGTATTTCTCACAACTCTGCTGCCGGTTCTTCTTACAGGGGCTCTTGTGATCTTCCTGATCATGATGATGAACCGTCAGATGGTCGGCGGCGGTGGAGGAGGAAATGCCAAAATGATGAACTTTGGCAAGAGCCGTGCGAGAATGACAACTCCTGATGACAACAAAAAAGTTACTTTTGACAGCGTGGCAGGACTGCAGGAAGAAAAAGAAGACCTGGTGGAAGTAGTAGATTTCCTGAAGTCTCCGCAGAAATATACGAAAGTCGGAGCCAGAATCCCGAAAGGTGTGATCCTTGTGGGCCCTCCGGGAACAGGTAAGACACTTCTTGCAAAAGCAGTAGCCGGAGAAGCGGGAGTTCCGTTTTTCTCTATTTCAGGTTCTGATTTTGTGGAAATGTTTGTCGGTGTAGGTGCATCCCGTGTGCGTGACCTCTTTGAAGAGGGCAAGCGCCATGCGCCGTGTATCATTTTTATCGATGAGATCGATGCGGTTGCCAGACAGCGTGGAACCGGTATGGGCGGCGGCCATGACGAGAGAGAGCAGACACTGAACCAGCTCCTTGTAGAGATGGATGGTTTCGGTGTGAATGAAGGTATCATTGTAATGGCGGCGACAAACCGTGTGGATATCCTTGATCCGGCAATCCTTCGTCCGGGACGTTTTGACCGTAAGGTTGCAGTAGGACGTCCGGATGTCAAAGGCAGAGAAGAGATTCTGCGTGTCCATGCCAAGGACAAACCTCTCGGAGAGGATGTGGACCTGTCACAGATTGCGAAAACAACAGCAGGATTTACAGGTGCAGATCTGGAGAACCTTCTGAATGAGGCAGCTATCGAGGCAGCCAGACAGGGCAGAGGCTTTATCCTCCAGTCGGATATTAAAGGTGCTTTTATCAAGGTAGGCATCGGTGCCGAGAAGAAGAGCAAAGTGATCTCTGAAAAAGAGAAGAAGATCACAGCTTATCATGAATCCGGACACGCGATCCTTTTTCATGTACTTCCGGATATGGATCCTGTCTATACGATCTCTATTATCCCGACAGGAATGGGGGCAGCAGGTTATACCATGCCGCTTCCGGATAATGACGAGATGTTTAACACAAAAGGAAAGATGCTTCAGGACATCATGACTCTGCTGGGCGGACGTATCGCAGAAGAGATCATCTTCGGAGACATTACCACCGGTGCATCCAATGATATCAAGCGTGCAACTGCCACAGCCAGAAGCATGGTGATGAAATATGGTATGTCCGATAAACTGGGACTGATCTGTTATGGTGATGACGATGATGAAGTATTTATCGGAAGAGACCTGGCACATACCAGAAGCTACAGCGAGGATGTAGCCAAGGCGATCGACGAAGAAATCCGCCGGATCATCGGGGAATGCCATAACCAGGCAAAGAAGATTATCCTGGAACATGAGGACGTTCTGCACAAGTGCGCAGCACTTCTTCTTGAGAAGGAAAAAGTGCACAGAGACGAGTTTGAAGCACTTTTTACAACAGAAAATCCGGAAACAGAAAATATGAATATATAATATAACCAAAAAAGTGTGCCGAATTTTGTGAAGTTTGTGCACACTTTTTCCTTGCCCCATGCTATTATATATATCGTAAAAACCCCCCAATACATTATATAGTTTTTGCTACACCCCATAAGAAGAAATACCTTCTCCAAAAAAGCCAGCTTATCCCGCTGGCTTTTTTACTGTCCGAAAATGGGAAGAGCAGGAAGAAAACCGGCGGTTGTCAGATTGATTATTTTAAGATAAAATAAATAAAGATGTAATGGTTCCGCACCCTTTCAGTACGGAGCCGCTATGATGAAATGATAAGTGATAGAGAGGATCAGCAAAAATGGAACATGGAAAAGCAGATATAAGAAAAAAGATGCAATATATCTTAAACATGCGTCCTGTATTTAATAAAGAGGCGCTTTTCAGTGACGGAACCGAATTTTACAGAAGTCCGGCAGAGCCGAAAGCGGGAGATACCGTAACGTTCAGATTTCGTACACAGAGGAATAATGTGGATTTTGTATATCTTGTAAGCGGAGAGCAGCGTATACAGATGCAGATCTGTGATACGGAGAATGGATTCGATTATTATTCTGCGCAGGCAGCCATTGGAGAGGATATTTTCCGCTATTATTTTGAAATACAGTATGGCTGGGTAACCTGCTATTATAATAGCTTCGGAGTTTCCGTAAAGCATGAAAGCAGAATGGATTTTGAGATATATCCGGGATTTGATACGCCGCAGTGGGCGAAGGGTGCGGTTATGTATCAGATTTATGTGGATCGTTTCCTGAACGGAGATCCGACGAATGATGTAGTGACCGGAGAATACCATTACATTGGAGACAAGAGTGTGCAGGTAGAACAGTGGAACAAGATCCCGGCAGTGATGGGTGTGCGTGAATTTTACGGCGGTGACCTGCAGGGTATCATGAACAAGCTGGATTATCTGCAGGATCTGGGTGTGGAGGTTATTTACCTGAACCCGATCTTTGTCTCACCAAGTAACCATAAATACGACAGCCAGGATTACGATTATGTAGATCCACATTACGGCAGGATCGTAGAGGACTGTGATGAAGGAATACTTCTGGGGGATGACAGTGACAATTCTCATGCATGGAAATACATCAGGCGTGTCACAGACAAGAAGAACCTGGAAGCCAGCAATGAACTGTTTGCCAAACTCACGGCGGAGATCCACAGAAGAGGGATGAAGATTATTCTGGACGGTGTATTTAATCACTGCGGTTCCTTTAATAAATGGATGGACAGAGAGCGTATTTACGAGAACCAGGAGGGATATCCGAAAGGTGCTTATATTTCAGCGGACAGTCCGTACAGAAATTTCTTCTCCTTTAATGATCCGAACAGATGGCCGTACAATCCGACCTATGACGGATGGTGGACTCATGATACACTGCCGAAGCTGAACTATGAAGGTTCTCAGGAACTTTATGATTATATTCTCCGTGTGGGTCAGAAATGGGTATCCGCACCGTACAATGTAGATGGATGGAGACTTGATGTGGCGGCAGACCTGGGCCACAGCAATGAATTTAACCACAAATTCTGGAAAGATTTCCGCAAGGCAGTGAAAGCAGCGAACCCGAATGCGATCATCCTCGCAGAGCATTACGGCAACCCGGAAGGATGGCTGCAGGGGGATGAATGGGATACAGTCATGAACTATGATGCGTTCATGGAACCGCTGACCTGGTTCCTGACAGGTATGGAGAAGCACAGTGACGAGTACAGAGAAGATCTGCTGGGAAACAGTGATGCGTTTATCGGTGCGATGAAGACACATATGAGAGCCCTTCATATGTCAGCTCTTCAGACCGCAATGAATGAGTTATCCAACCATGACCATTCCAGATTTCTGACCAGAACCAACCACAGAGTAGGAAGAATCTCCTACGCAGGTGCGGAAGCAGCGTCTGAGGGAGTCAATCCTGCAGTGATGCGTGAAGCCGTAGCCATCCAGATGACATGGCCGGGCGCGCCGACGGTATATTATGGAGATGAAGCCGGACTTTGCGGATTCACAGATCCGGATAACAGACGTACGTATCCGTGGGGGCGTGAGGACTATCAGATGATCGACTTCCACAGGGTAATGATCCGCATCCACAAGACCTATGAGGTCTTAAAGACCGGATCACTTGGCTTCCTCTGGAATGATTATCAGGGACTCTGCTATGCGAGATTTTCACAGAAAGAGCAGATCATTGTGATCATAAACAATCAGGCTGAGTGCCGTGATGCAGAAATCCAGTTATGGCAGGCGGGAATCAGCCGTCTCGCAGACACAAAGCTGGAGCGCATCGTCATGACCTCCGCCGAAGGCTTCACCGAAGCACCGGCAGAATACACCGCCTCCGCCGGAATCCTCAAAATCACAATGCCGTCATTTGGCGCGGTGGTTTTACATCATAAGAATTAACCGAAAAAAGTGATATGAAAAAGAACAGAGATTAAGATAGTGCTTAATTTCTGTTCTTTTTGCATATCATCATAAGAAATTTATCGGAATCTGCCATGATACAAAAAAAGACCCGGACATTCGTCTGAGTCTTAAGTGGATGGAGAAGGATTCGAACCTTCGAAAGCGTTGCTAACAGATTTACAGTCTGCCCCCTTTGGCCACTCGGGAATCCATCCATGAACCGAGATTCATTATATATGAAAAGATGAAAGAATGCAAGAACTTTTTGTGGAAAAATCAAAAAAGCTATTTTGCGCTATTTTGTGCGTCATTTTTTTGGCAAAATGGTAGACGAATATACAGAAATCTGGTAATATAACCATATCTGGATATAGATGTATTCCATATCAGAGATGGATTAGGGCGGCTGCAGTTATTACAGTCACCACAGATTAGGAGGAATTTATCATGTTAGTAAGCGCAACAGAAATGCTGAAAAAAGCAAAAGCTGGTCATTATGCAGTTGGACAGTTCAACATCAACAACCTTGAGTGGACAAAGGCTATCCTTTTAACAGCTCAGGAACTGAACTCTCCTGTAATCCTCGGTGTATCCGAAGGTGCCGGTAAATACATGACCGGTTATAAGACAGTTGTTGGCATGGTTAACGGAATGATGGAAGAACTGAACATTACAGTTCCTGTAGCTCTTCACCTTGACCACGGCAGCTATGAAGGATGCCTGAAATGCGTAGAAGCAGGATTCTCATCCATCATGTTCGACGGTTCTCATTATCCGATCGAAGAAAACGTTGCAAAAACTAAAGAACTGGTTAAGATCGTTGCTGAACACGGAATGTCTCTGGAAGCAGAAGTTGGTTCCATCGGCGGCGAAGAAGACGGTGTTGTAGGTATGGGCGAATGCGCAGATCCTAAGGAATGCAAGATGATCGCAGACCTTGGCATTGACTTCCTTGCAGCAGGTATCGGTAACATCCACGGAAAATATCCGGCTAACTGGAAAGGCTTAAGCTTTGAAACTCTTGATGCGATCCAGCAGTTAACAGGTGATATGCCACTCGTTCTTCACGGTGGTACAGGTATCCCTGCAGACATGATCAAGAAAGCTATCGACCTTGGTGTATCCAAGATCAACGTAAACACAGAATGCCAGCTTTCTTTCGCAGCAGCTACACGTAAATACATCGAAGAAGGCAAAGACCAGCAGGGCAAAGGATACGATCCACGTAAACTTCTTGCACCTGGTTTTGAAGCGATCAAAGCTACTGTTAAAGAGAAAATGGAATTATTCGGCTCAGTTGACAAAGCCTGATGATAACCTCATAAGTAATAAAAAAGTCTCACATCCTCTGTGGTGTGAGATTTTTTTATATAATAGGAAATTCCGATGAATTTCCTATTATACAAAAAGCCCTCCGGGCAGGATCGCACTGCGGCGGAGAGGAATTATGTCGCTGAAGCGACCCGCCGCAGGCGGAGAATCCTGCAAGCAGGATTCTTTCTGGTATCATAGTAGCGTGTGAACAGTAACGGGCACGCTTCTATGATACAAAAAAAGTAGATGTTACAAATTGATTTTTATGCTTCTGTATAATAAAA
>CAVCYJ010000094.1:0-10258 GCA_963605995.1 Holdemanella biformis
CGGGGAAGTATCAGAAGTCGAATCCATGGTCAGCGAAGCCGGAGTAGAACTGGTATCTATCGAAAATGAAGTCAGCGACGGAACATCTGCCGGTACCACAGATACTGAATTTCAGGATGGAACCGATGACACTGAGACTCCGGACACAGATGATATATCAGACGATAGCACCGCCTTCTCTGCCGGAGAAGCAGAAACCGCTTCGACAGACAGTGCTTTGTCAGAATATGGCCTGATCTACATCAACAGTGAAAAAATCAGCCAGTCTGCCGCTCAGTCTGTGGGCAGCGTTCCGACAGTGATAAATGCCGGAAAGGCAGCTGACAACAGTCAGACGGCGCAGTCCTTTAACGGTTATGTAAAAGCCGAGGATACAGACGGGCACTATGTAAATACACTGGTATATTTCTTCAGGAATACGTTTACGGAGGATGAGGAGAACAGTCTGGTGAATCTCTCTTTTAATAAGAACTTTAATCCGGATGCGGGCAGCCCGGACAGTGATCCGGGATTTTCCTCTTCAGATCCGACAGAGGGATTTGAAGAAATTCTGGAGTATATTGAGAGCGAGAATAAGTACCGGCAGCTCGGACAGGATGAGAGCGGCATAAGCGATGGCACAGACAGTGCGTCGGATGGTAACTCCGGGCTTCTGGATACTGCGCTGAGTCATGCAAGGGCGATAGAGTATATTATTAATTATAATTATAAACGTACTGTCAGTACAAAGGATTCGATCAATATTCTGGAGATAGAGCCTGCAAAGAGCAGCAGCCAGATTAGCGGGGCACAGGTCGCAAAATGGCTGAATGATGGTTCTGTGTCTGTGGCACAGGTCACAGGCTGCTGCAACACGGATACGGTTGAAAATGTTCTGAATACGGATCTCACACAGATATGGACTTCTGGTTCGAAGCATTCAGATGAAAATCACTGGGTGAAACTGACCTTTGAAAAGATTTCAGATATCCAGGGCTTTACCTATACCCCGAGACAGGATGGCAGTAAGGATGGTGTTATGGTCAGGAGCAGGGTCGAATTATATGATGCATCCGGAAAAGTAATTTATACAGAAACGAGCGGTACTATCAGAGATGACTGGTACCAGGTTTCAAACCATACAAGAGAGAATACGATTCTCTTTCAGAAGACTGTCAGAAATGTGAAGTCCATGAAAATCATATTCGAGGAAACATTTGGAGATTCAGTGGGAAATGCATATGCAAGTGCTGCCAATATAACTGTCATTCCGGCCACGGTATCCGGGCTGACGCAGATAAATGTCTGCTGTGAGGAATCAAAAAATGAGGATGGCTACGGACAGAATATGACTGATTCTGATTCGGGTTCATACTGGCACAGCAAATATAGCGGAACAGGTCATTCCGGAAATCACTGGCTTGAGATCATATGCGGTGAAGAGTCTGAATTTAACGGAATTGAGTATATGCCCCGGAGTAATGAGGGTAATGGTACGATCACTAAGTTTAATATTGATTATTATGATTCGGATAATAATAAAATGGCAGCGAGCAGGACGGACTGCACCTGGACAAAGGATTCAAATGGCAATTTCGTCAAAAACAGTGATGGATACTGGACCTATCAGGAGAATGAAACCATTTCAGGTGTTAAGAAAATCCGCATTACGGTTACAGCAAGTGTAAACAGCGAAAATGCAAGGTGGGCAACCTGTGCGGAACTGAGACTGAATACCGCGAATTCTTCCAATATTAATATTACTACGATGACAGCCTCCGAGTTTGTCGGTCACATAGATGATATCGGTTCTGAATATGACATGATCTATATCGGAAGCAAAAAAGATACAAGCCTTACAAATGTAGATCTGACTACCGGTTCAGGGGAAATGTGTTATGCGCATGTGGGGGCAGGAAGAGGAATTACTGTCAGCAACAGAAGCGGGAATCTTCTGAAGCTGATCGGACAGCTGGATATTGATTATGATAACAGCTGGACCGGCACGGATGGCAGACGGCGCTTTGCACCGATCAATACCTACAGCGAACACGGCGCCGGATATTACCGTGGTTCGGGAAATGATATGACAGATCAGCTGCGGAGTGAACTGATGGAATTTGTCAAAAGCGGATATCCGGTGGTGATCGATTCGGGGCTCATGAGCAGTGCTGATACAGTAAATACCAATAAGGTAGATGCTTCTTCTTATTATTATCAGTTTATGACAGAAGCCCTTAAGTATGATAATGTGTTTTCTTCTTCTGAATTAAAGAATGGTTCCGGAAAGCTTGGTTTCTTTTCCAATCTTGCGAAGCCGGTGATCAAATTTGAGGAAAAGCCTGCCGAACCGCCCAGAGCGAACACCTCGAATACAGGACAGAGCTTGATAACGAGCGGGGAACTGAAATATGTTTTTACGATAGAGAATGACTCTGATGCCAGACCGGCACTGACTACCTATGACTGTAATCTTTATCTGGATCTGAATTTCGACGGTAATTTATCTGAAAAAGAAAGCCAGGATTCTTATATCGAGATTTCCGATGAGGAGGGTAATGTTCTGGCACAGGTATCGGATGGCAGTAATGGGAGCCATTATGAACTGCAGGCAGGAAAGAAATATACACTGATACGAAAGCTTCCGGAAAGCTACTTTAAGGTCATAACGTGGAAGCTTGAGATAAAGAGTAACAGAAATTCCTATATCCATACTTCTGAAACAGGATATGCAAAACAGGGAAGAGGCGAGGGAGTTGCTCCCCAGACGATCCGGGTTGTACAGCTGCAGGCATATAAAAACGGAAATAACTGGGATCTGAGCAATAAGAATGGAAAATTCCAGACATTGCTGACGGATCTGAAGAATAACTATGACTTTGACTTTGATATTCAGATCACACCGGTAAGTGTGAATACAGTTAATCAGTACACGGACAAACAGCAGATGAAGGATTTACTGGCGAATGCAGATATGCTGATCATTGGCTTTACAGACGGTTATGATAATATCGAAAATGATCAGGGACAGGTTGATGAGATCGTAAGCTTTATAAAATCCGGTAAGAGCGTTCTTTTCTCCCATGACACAACCTCTTATATTAACTATGATCAGGATAAAATGTATGGAAAAATAGCAGATACGGCATATGGCACAGACGAAAATGTTTCAATCAGGACAGAAAACTGGAATTTTGCAAAATGGGGTCTGGAACTGAATAAGACACTTCGTTCTATTGTGGGAATGGACAGATACGGGATCACTTCGGATGAGACGATCGGAGCAGGGACTCAGACAGTGTCGGAATTATTAAAGAAGGGAAATGAACTGACGGATAATAACGAAGTCAGTTTCAATGATCTGATGAAGATCACCGGTGATATTGCCTATCAGTCAGGGACGAGGACATCAAGCTATGCACAGACGCAGGGATATTCAAATGAGTATATTAATTATCCGGGATATGATGCGCGTGTAACTAAGGCACAGAAGGTAAATGACGGAGCGATCACACAGTATCCGTATGTGATCGGAGATGAGATCAGTGTTGCAACAACACATGGACAATACTATCAGCTGGGAATGGAGCAGGACAGAGATATTAATGGAAACAGTGACGGCAAAAGTGACGTTGTGGTATGGTATACACTGACGGACAGTTACTACGGTATATCGCCTAAGGATGTAAGGAATAATTATTATTTTTACAGTAAAGGCAATGTTATTTATACAGGTGCCGGTCATGCAGGTGTCAATGGTGATGAAGAGATCCAGCTCTTTATCAATGCGATCACAGCAGCTGCCAATGTAACGGCAGTGAAGCCGGAAGCAGAGTTTATCAGGAGTTTGAATCCCGGAGCGAAAACTGAGACTGTCAGATACTATATGACAGACCAGCAGACATGGACGGAAACAAATATTGTGAACAAAGATGACGGAAACGACAGTGACGGCAATATGCAGTTCTTTATCAATGTGAAGGATTACAACATGGTCAGTTCCGATCTGAATCAGGCAGATCTTGACAAACAGGAAATCACGATGCAGTTCTATATTGAGGATGAGAATGGAACAGTACAGGAAGACAGCGTAACGACACAGAAGCTGAAGGATATTACAGGATTGCTTCAGGATTTTACAGAATATGGCGGAAATGAAATTAAAATCTCCGGTGACGGAATGTTCCATACCAGAAAGAGTAATGCTTTCGGTTTTAAAATAAAGAATGCGGACATTGAAACGGATCTGAGGGATTCCTCGGGTAACGGATACAGGGAGTCATGTAAAATATATGCCAGAATCTCCAGTACCGTATATCTGTATGGTGTTCCGAAGACACAGACCGTATGGACGTCCATTGATTTAAAACAGCGTCAGCTGTTTGACCTGGATTGATTATTGTGTTTCTGCCGGATGTCCGGTGACAGACCGGCAGAGACAAAAAAAGCTGTACATGGAGTGAATGACAGATGAAGAAAAAGAAATTTCCCGTATTGCGGCTGCTGTTTACAGCTTTTGTCGTGGTATCTCTGGCGGGGACAGGCCTGGCCGGAATACGGAGCCTGAGTGAACCTGTGGAGGTAAGAACGCTCAGGAAACAGGAAGTGCTGCAGACAGATGAGGGACATCAGGAGTATTATTTCGGACTTCTCAGTGAGAGAGAGCAGAGAGGCTACCGGGAGATCCTTGATGGTATCAGGAATTATGAAGAGAAATTTTATCTTTCCCTTTCCGGAGATGATGAAATAGACAAGGTGTATCATGCAGTGCTGAAGGATCACCCGGAGCTGTTCTGGATACATAACCGTGAGAAGGTATATAAGACAACTTACGCAGGTAAGGACTATTGCCAGTTTTCACCGGGTTATACCTACACCGAGACAGAACGGCAGGAGATTTCACAGGCTATGGAGAATGCGTATCAGGAGGTGCTGGCACAGATTCCCGAAGGCGCAGATGATTATGAGAAGGTAATGACAGTCTATACCTATATCATAGATAATACAGAATATGTAGTTTCGGACGATGATCAGAGTATTGCGGGAACCTTCTGGAAACGACAGGCAGTCTGTGCCGGGTATGCCGGTGCAGTCCAGTATCTGCTGGAACGTCTGGATATTCCGTGTATTTACGTGGAAGGAGATGCTGCGAACAGTGATCAGGGACATGCCTGGAATATTGTTCAGCTCAATGGTCAGTATTATTATGTAGATGCCACAAATGGTGATCAGCCGGATTTTCTGGAAGGCTATGCCTCTGTTCTGGCAGAGCATAAAACGACGATTTATGATTATCTGTGTCCGTTTCCCCGGGAATATGAAACGAATTATACTGCCTCTGATGAATTTGAGGTTCCGGCATGTACGGCTACTGATATGAATTTTTATGTAAGAAACGGAGCATGCTTTGACAGCTATGACTGGGACAGCGTATATGCTCTGTGTAAGCTGCGTATTGACAGTAATGCAGCGGTGGTACGGTTTAAATTCAGCAGTCAGGAAGCATTTGATGAGGCCTGTCTGGAACTGATTGACAGTAACCGTATTCAGGATATCGCGAGGTATTATATGCAGGTGCACGGAATGTCAGAGATTTCCTATCATTACGGAGTACTGGATAATATGAAAACATTGTATTTTATGTTCTGACTATGTATATAAGCAGGCTGTTTCAATGACATCCTGTATCAGTTGATTATAAAAGGAGTAAGATATGAGTGAAATGACAGGTATATTGGGAAATATGGTAAGTATAACAGGAAATCTGCTGGATTCAGAACTGGTGAACCGCTTCGTGATGGGCTTTTTTGCAGTAGTTCTTGTATTTGGGGTTATGAATTGTATTCTTGGATATCGGCTGCTGCGTTTCTGGATGATGCTGGGAGGATTTCTGGTTGGCTGCGGACTTGCTCTGATCATTCTGTATACCATGGGAACACAGGAGAAAACAACGCTGATGATCGCAGCACTGGCAACGGGTATTGTCTTTGCGGTGATCACATTTCTGATCTATAAAGCCGGAGTGTTTATCCTTGCGGCGGGTATTGGCTGGGCGCTCAGTATTTATTTCCTGCATCCGACCAGTTCAGCATCGTTTTTTGTGTGTATCCTTATCGGTATTGCCCTTGGTACTCTGGCGGTAAAGTACTGCAGGGAGGTGTTGATCGTGGCTACCAGTCTTATCGGCGGTGTGATGGCCGGTGTTTCTCTTGCAAAGCTTGGAAATCTGGCAGATCTGCCTTATGGACTGGGAATGAGTATATGCTTTGCGATACTGGGAATGCTGATCCAGTTTACGATCAACAAACCGGTTATCGAGGACACAGTGGAGCATGAAAAAGCTGATGTCAGTGAACAAAGACTGACAAAAGAAAGGAGCGGTCATAATGCTGAATATATCCGAAGAAGGAAACAATAACCGTGCTCAGGATTACTGTAAAATGCTCCTGTTTCTGAATGAGTCTGCAAATGACATGTTTTTTTTCTGGGATGTGGAAAAGAATTTTGTTTATTTTTCAAGACAGATGTCTGCGATGAAGGGCAGAGAATACAGAGATAAGATTCCGGAGAATATTTATGCATATGACCTGAATGTCATTCGCTCTGTAATATATAAGGCTGATCTTGCAAAAGTAGAACAGGCGATCCGGCATATGGTAAAGGGAATCGGTGAGCGTATGGATATAGATTTCCGTTATGTAAGCAGCCTCGGGAAAAAGGTATGGATCAATTGCAGGGGAAATGTCCTTAATGAAGGGGGAAGCAGACAGCCCCTGATGCTTGGATGTCTCTCCAGAAGGGTTCTGTCTGAAAAGGTAGACATGCTGACCGGTCTTATGAATTATAATAAGATGCTGGAAAATATCCAGGAGAGTATCGGCAGAGGGCACAGAGGACATATGCTGATCCTGGGAATTGATAATTTCCGCGAGATCAATCATCAGATGGGCCGTGGATATGGAAATTATATTCTGAAGTCCGCAGCAGAGGAAATAGAGGATTCTGTACAGGAACAGTGTAGTGTATACAGAATGGACGGAGATCATTTTGGTGTTGATCTGACCGGCTGCAGCAGGAGAGAAACCGAAGAATTTTTTCATAAGCTTCAGAGCAGGACGGAATCATTATGTGAATTTTCAGGCGGTGCGGTATGTTATCCGTATGATGAGAAGATAAAGGATATGGGAACGCTGGTCAGCTATGCGGAAAATGCGCTGCAGCATTCAAAGAAAAGCGGAAAGAACCGTTTATCCTTCTTTTCCTCTGAGGATTACAGGGATAATACAGTGAGACTGGAAATCCAGACAGAACTCAGAGAGAGTATCCGCAATCATTTTGAGGGCTTTGAGCTGTATTATCAGCCGCAGGTTACATCAAACAGATATCGGCTGCGCGGAGCTGAAGCATTGCTTCGGTTTCATTCCAAAAAGAGGGGGATCCTGTCTCCGTCGGTATTTATTCCATTACTGGAACAGACAGAGATGATCATCCCTGTGGGTGACTGGGTAATAAGCCAGGCTTTTGCACAATGTGCCAGATGGCGCAGGAAGTACGGCGATTTTAATATCAGTGTAAATATTTCATATGTCCAGATGAAGGACCGAGCAATTGTCCGGAAGGTTCTTGATACGGCAGAGGCGGTGAATCTCCCGGGAAGCGCAGTCACTCTGGAACTGACGGAGAGTATACAGCTTCAGGATTATAATTATTTTAACAGTATGTTTTACTACTGGAAAGAAAAGGGAATGCAGATATCCATTGATGACTTTGGAACAGGCTATTCTTCTTTGAGTTATCTGAAGGGACTGGAGGTCGATGAGGTTAAGATTGACAGATGCTTTATTCGGCAGATATATAAGAGTTCCTATAACTACAGACTTCTCAGAAACATGCTGGAGCTTACTCAGGAGGCACAGATCAGAGTCTGCTGCGAGGGGGTGGAGGAGGAGGCAGAGCTTCGGTGTCTGGATATCCTTTCTCCGGAACTGATCCAGGGATATTTCTTTGGAAAACCAATGTCTGCAGAGGATTTTGAGAAAACATGTCTGTCTACAGAAGGGTCTTATAACAGATTTGTCAACGAGCTTCGTCAGCGCTATCAGGAACAGTCGATATCCGCACAGGTGCCGGAATCTGATACTGCTGAGAAACAGGAATACAAAGCAATACTGGACAGTCTGAAAACCGTTGTTTATGTGGTAGACCGACATGATCTTGAACTTAAATATATGAATCTGCAGGCAAAGAAGCTGACCGGAGTTTACGACTATTTCGGACGTAAATGCTTTCAGGTCTTTCGCGGATGCGCAGAACAGTGTGAAAGCTGCGTTCGGAGTGACAATAGTGAAGCGGTAAATGCTGTAAGCAGAATGTTTTATGAATGTTACAGGAAAAAGATGCTGGTCCGTGTAAAGAACATCCAGTGGCATCAGAGTGAAATGAGGCTGATCATGGCACTTCCTGTTGATGGAATGGAGGGATTTCTGGATCGGAGGCTGAATCAGGAGCTGTATACAGCTGAAAAGATCATAGAAATGTATGAACTGGCGCAGGACACAGGGGATGAAATCGGAATCTTCGACCGTCTGATGGCATTTACCGGACAGTATTATTGTGCAGACAGAGTTACTTTGTTCCTCTGGAATGAAGCGTTGAAGATATGGGAGGATACCGCTTCCTATCAGGCACAGGGAGTAATGGGAAAGGAACGGTATCTCGAAATTACCACACAGGAGAGTATCGGGCCATGGCTTGACTATATCCGCAGGAACAAAGCTGTGTACATCAGAGACAGGGAGTTTCTGCGCGAAGAGGATGAGGAACTTTACAGAGAATATCTTCAGTATGGGGCATCGAGCAGTATGCTTATGGGAATCTGGCATGACAGGGAATTTGTGGGATTTATCGGTGTTGATAACCCGGAAACAGTTACAGATTCTATGGTGCTGCTGTATAAAACAGCTTTCCTGACAGAAAAGCTGCTGTTTTCTGTCAGGGACGACCAGAGAAGCAGACTGCTGCTTCACAGACTTCTGGAAAAGAAACTGGATCATAGTATCCTTACTGTTTCCGGGGTGGGACTATGGCAGATGAGAATTGATAAAATTACAGAAATGACGACAATTCTTTCAGACGGAAATATGAAGAGGATTCTTAGCATAGATGAGGAAATGACTCCTGCGGCCTGCTATCGGATATGGCGCAGCAGAACTGCGGAGGATTATCTGGAATATATCAGGGATGCCAGAGATACCGTAATGGTTACTGACAAGACGATACAGATTGAATTTCCTTACATGCATCCGGAACGCGGCCGCGTGATACTGCGGTGCGTAGGTACGAAAACCTCTGAGAATGATTCGACAGCAACGATTGACGGTTATTGCTGTACGCTGGAAGACATGCTGAAAATTAATAAAAGATAGGAGAAGAACAAAAGATGGCAAAAGAGGCAAAGACAAATGCAATGAGAATGCTGGACAGACAGAAGATCAGTTATGAGGCTTTCTCCTATGAATGTGATGAATTTATCGATGGACTGCACAGTGCGGATAAGATCGGTGCACCTTACGACCAGTCCTTTAAAACCCTGGTCATGGAGGGAAAAAGCGGCGGCTATTATGTATTTGTTGTTCCGATTGAGAGAGAAGTAGACCGTAAGGCGGCAGCGAAGGCTGTCGGTGAGAAAACAGTGGATATGATCCATGTAAAGGATATCACGAAGATTACGGGGTATGTGAGGGGCGGCTGCAGTCCTCTTGGAATGAAGAAGCCTTATCCGGTTGTATTTGATGCATCTGCGGGAGAGTTTGAAGAGATTTATGTCAGCGGCGGCCGTATCGGTCTGACGCTGAAGGTGTCTCTTGCAGATCTGCTGAAGGTGACAGGCGGTAAGCTGGCAGAGATCACGGTGAAAGCAGAATGAATAAACCGAAACATGATGGAATGGTTTCTGGAATGGTTTCCTGTAAGATAAAAATGGGGATGACGCTTTATGCGGCAGCCCCATTTTTATATGATCTGATCATCCTGGTATTTTAATTATCGGAAGCGTCCTCTTCATTGATCTCAAATACGTGACGTTTCTTAGCCATTTCATCACTTGCCAGATATTCATCATAGGTTGTGATCTTATCGATCATGGTTCCGTTTGGAAGGATTTCCATGATGCGGTTGGCTGTTGTCTGTACGAACTGATGGTCATGGGAGGTGAAAAGGATAACTCCCGGGAATTTGATCAGTCCGTTGTTGAGTGCGGTGATGCTCTCCATATCAAGGT
>CAVCYJ010000095.1:0-10198 GCA_963605995.1 Holdemanella biformis
CAGGTCTGGGCATTCATCCCACTCTCAGCCTGCTTGATACGCAAGCTCCCTGTTGTTCGTTATTCTGTTTTTCTGAAAGTATTGTCAGATGCCTGACCTTTATTTGCCTTCACTGATTTTCATTATACACCGTAATCGTATTTTGGCAAGCTTTTTATAAAATTAAAGAAAAAGTCATAACTGTCCAGTGCCTTTACAGTGGACTGCGGAATAGTTGCAAAAGTCAATATATACAAATAAGTTCTTATTTCACAGGGCTGTCCTCTGACGGATTAAAATGTTCCTGGATTATGTTATTATCAGGGTTTACGATAATAATTTCGATTCCTTTTTCAGCTGCTTTTTCAGCTAATTCCAGAGGAGCTTTGTTATCTGTAATAAGAATATTTAAATCTGATAATTTCAGTGAATTACACAGTGAGTTTACATTCCACTTTGAGTAATCCAGAAGGAGAATTCTCTTCTGGGCAATGGATGCCAGTGCCCGTTTCGTGGAGGTAAGAGCCTGAGAATGTTCGAATGCTCCGCCGGGAACACGGAAGGAACGACAGGACATAAAGGCAATATCCGCACGATACTGAGAGAGCCATTCAGGATCAGAAATCAGTATGGAACGGTTCGTATGATGCATGACTCCGCCGGGAATCAGGACCTGTATATTTGTATTATCTGATAATGCCAGTGAACCTACAAGACTGGGAGTGATGATCGATAATGGCATGGTTACAGGAAGCATTGTGATAAGCTGCTGAACTGTGGTTCCGGAATCCATGCAGATACTCTGGGATGGACGGATATATTGCAGGGCAACAGATGCAATAGCCCGTTTCTCATGTTCGTGTTCTCCGCTTTCTACATAATAATCTGTATCTTTTGCAGGCTGAAGTAAAACAGCATATCCCCGTTCTCTTTTTACAAAGTTCATATCCTGAAGTTCATCAAGATTGCGGCGAACGGTCATTTCTGTACAGTTGAGTTGCTGCGCAAGATCTTTAATAGTAATTATATTGTGATTTTGCATGATTTCGATTATTCGAGCGTGCCGTTCTTTTCTCATTAAATAACTACCTACTTTCTGAAAGCCGTTTAGGCATGTTTATAGTAATAATATAACAGAAGGAAGTACGTTTTGCAATAATCAGAGGTGTTTTTATAGAGAAGAATGTTTGAAAACGAACATTAAAATGTTTGAAAACGAAAAAAGATATTGACAATCTAAAAAATGTGCTATATAATTGCGTTAAAGAACAAGAGAAATATATAAAACAAACAAAACACATAAATAAACAAACAAAATAGAACACTAAAAGAAAATAATACGGATAAGAGGAAGGATGAGGATATGAGTTCATTCTACATTCTGGGAATTGACCAGAGTACGCAGGGAACAAAAGCCGTTCTTTTTGATAAAGATGGAAAGATCATTGCCAGAGCAGATGCGGCACACAAGCAGATTGTAAATGACCAGAACTGGGTATCACATAATCTGGAAGAAATTTACATAAATGTGATCAAAGCTTCCAGACAGGTGGTGGAGAAGGCTGGCATAGATAAAAAGCAGATCGTCTGTATTGGAATTGACAACCAGAGAGAAACAACTGCAGCATGGAACCGAAAAACAGGAAAACCTGTTGCAGATGCGATTGTATGGCAGTGCAGCAGAGCAAAAGATATCTGCCGACGAATTGGTGAAGATGGTATTTCCGGCGAAAAGGTCTACAGACGGACTGGCCTGAAGCTTTCCCCGTATTATCCGGCAGGTAAAATGGCATGGTTCCTTGAGAATATTTCAGGAACAAAAGAGCTTGCAGAGAACGGAGACCTTGCTCTTGGAACAATGGACAGCTGGCTGGTATATAAGCTGACAGGAGGAAAGGAATTTAAAACAGATTATTCCAATGCCAGCAGAACGCAGCTGCTGAATATAAAAGATCTGGTATGGGACAAAGAACTGTGTGGGCTGTTTGGGATTCCGATGAATACACTTCCTCAGATCTGTGATTCGGATTCTATATTCGGCTATACAGATTTGGAAGGATATCTGGATAAAGAAATTCCAATCTGCGGAATCCTCGGAGATTCTCACGGAGCACTTTACGGACATAATTGCAGACAGGCAGGTGGAATCAAAACTACTTACGGAACAGGCTCTTCCGTAATGATGAACACAGGTGAGATCCCATTCTTCAGTGAGCATGGTTTATCCACTTCCCTGGCATGGAGAATCAAAGGAAAAGCTTCTTATGTATTAGAAGGAAATATCAATTATACAGGAGCCGTTATTTCCTGGCTGAAAGATAACCTTCATATGATCTCTTCTCCGGAAGAAACAGAAGAATTGGCAAAAAAAGCTGATCCAAATGATCATACATATATCGTACCTGCTTTTTCAGGACTGGGAGCTCCATGGTGGAGAGATGACGTTTATGCAAGTATTTCAGGAATGAGCAGAACAACCGGCAGAGAAGAAATCGTAAAAGCCGGATGTGAATGCATTGCTTATCAGATCAATGATGTAATTGATGCGATGAGAAAGGATTCAAAGATTGATATTTCACAGATGTGTGTAGATGGAGGTCCTACCAGAAATAAGTATCTGATGCAGTTCCAGAGTGATATTTCACAGACAGAGGTCAAGATTCCGGATGCAGAAGAACTTTCAGTGATCGGTGCCGGATACCTGGCAGGAGAATCTGCCGGATATTATGATCCGGACGATATTTATAAGGCAATCACCTATAATTTCTTTGAAACGAAAATGCAAGAGCAGAAAAGAAGTGAAAAGGTTCAGGGATGGAATGAAGCAGTGGAGATGCTTCTGAAAAAGTAAACAGGAGGTATGGGAAATGGATGCAGAGAGAAAGAAGAAATTGATGATACAGGCTTCTGAAATAAGAGAAAAAACAGTAGAGCTGATCTATCACGGAGGCGGTGGACACATCGGAGGAGATTTATCAGAGACAGATGTGATGGTTGTTCTTTTTGATAAAATGAAACATGATCCGAAGAATCCGAAGTGGGAAGGCCGGGATTATTTTATCCTCAGTAAAGGGCATTCAGCGGAAACTTATTATTCTCTTTTGAACAGGTATGGATATATCGGACAGAAAGAAATGGATGAATTTGGAAGCTTCGGTGCGCTTCTCGGAGGACATCCGAACAAGAAAGTAAACGGAGTAGAAGCAAATACAGGATCTCTTGGACATGGACTTGGCTTTGCAACAGGCATTGCCATCGCGCTGAAGAAAAACGAAAAAGACAATCATGTTTATGTTATTACTGGTGACGGTGAGCTTGCAGAAGGAAGCAACTGGGAAGCATTAATGTCAGCAGCAAAATATAAGCTGGATAATCTTACATGGATTGTAGACAGAAATCATTTACAGATCAGTGGAAATACGGAAGATGTAATGCCTATTGAGAATCTGAAAAAAAAGGCGGAATCCTTCGGATTCAAAACAATCGAGATCAATGGTCATGATTATGACGAAATCTCAGATGCTTTGGATATCAGAGAAGAGAAAAAGCCGGTATGTATCATTGCAGACACGATTAAAGGCAAAGGGCTTGCATGTGCAGAAAACCAGGCAGGATGGCATCACAAGACTCCAAGTCTGGAGCAGGTTGAACAGTTAAAAGAAGATATGGCTGAATACAGAAAGGAACTGGCATGATGGGAAAAGAAGCTTTGAGTAGTGCTTTTTCTGAGATGATTCTGGAAGAAGCTAAGAAAGATAAAGATATTATGGTAGTATGTACGGACTCAAGAGGCTCAGCAAAGCTTGGGGCTTATCCGGATGAACTCCCGGAACAGTTTGTGGAAATGGGGATTGCAGAGCAGAACAGTGTTACAGTTTCTGCAGGTATGGCTTATATGGGAAAGAAAGTATTCACCATTGGTCCGGCAAGCTTTTACAGCATGCGTTCTGCAGAACAGGTAAAAGTAGATGTTGCTTATTCTCATAATAATGTGACAGTCATTGGCATCAGCGGAGGAATCAGTTATGGTGCTCTTGGTGCGACACACCATTCACTTCAGGATATTTCCCTGATGCGTGCGATTCCGGGACTGACAGTAATGATTCCGTCTGATGCAGTACAGATGAGAAAAATCACAAAAGAACTTCTGGAATCTCCGAGACCGGCTTATATCAGAATTGCAAGAAGTGGAGTTCCGGTAATTTATGATGAAAATACAGAATTTAAGATTGGAAGATCCAATCGCCTGACAGAAGGTAAAGATGCAGCAATTATCGTGTGTGGACAACTCGTGGCAACAGCACTTCAGGCAGCGGAAGAACTGAGAGAAGAAGGGATTAATGTTTCTGTAGTGGATATGTTTACTATCAAACCACTGGATACAGAAATGATCAGAACAGTAGCAAAAGAATGCGGATGTGTCCTTACATTGGAAGAGCACAGTCTCTACGGCGGACTTGGTGGCGCAGTTGCAGAAGTTACAGCACAGACAGAAATGGTACCGTTAGATATCTGCGGAATCCCTGATGAAGACGTACCAAACGGCACAGACCAGGAAGTATTCAGGTACTATAAGATGGATGTACAGGGAATCAAAGACAGGGTAAAAAATCTGATCAGCAAAAAAGACAGGTAATAATAACATCATATAAAACAATGTAATGTAGGAGGAAGAAAACAATGGAAGGAACAATGAAAGTCTGCGTACTGACAGGACAGAGACAGCTTGAGTGGACAGAGAGAGAAATCCCGCAGCCGGCAGCAGGAGAACTTCAGATCAAACTGGAGTATGTAGGAATCTGTGGCTCTGATCTTCATTTTTATGATCAGGGAAGACTGGCAAACTGGGAATTGGACGGACCTCTTGCTCTTGGACATGAGCCGGGCGGAGTTGTTACAGCAATCGGCGAGGGTGTAACAGGATTCGAAATCGGTGATAAAGTCGCTATTGAACCTGCAGTGCCATGCGGTAAATGTGAAGCCTGCAGAACAGGTCATTATAACCTGTGTCCAGATGTGAAGATGCTGGCAATTCCTCATGAAAGAGATGGTGTTTTCTCTGAGTACTGTACACATGACGCAACAATGTGCTACAAACTTCCGGAAAACATGGATACCATGGAAGGCGGACTTCTGGAACCGTTAACAGTAGGTATGCATGGTACAGAACTTTCAGATGCCAAAATTGGTGAGACTGCAATTGTTCTTGGATGTGGATGTATTGGTCTCTGTACCATCATGAGCCTGAAAGCCAGAGGTGTAACAGAAATCTATGCAGCAGATGTACTGGACAAACGTCTGGAAATGGCACTGGAAGTAGGTGCAACAAGGGTATTCAACAGCACAAGAGAAAGTATTGAAGAATTTGCAAAAACACTTCCGGGCGGCGGAGCTGATCAGGTTTATGAATGCGCAGGAAACAGAATCACGACATTACAGACCTGCAGACTGATTAAACGTGCAGGAAAGGTTACTCTGACAGGTGTTTCTCCGGAACCTGTACTTGAACTGGATATTGCTACATTAAATGCAATGGAGGGAACTATCTATTCCGTATACAGATACAGAAACCTGTATCCAAAGGCAATCAAAGCAGTATCTGGCGGACTGATTCCGTTAAAGAAGATTGTTTCTCATGTATTTGATTTCAAAGACTGCATCCATGCGATTGAATATAGCAATGATCATAAAGATGAAGTAATTAAGGGTGTAATTAAATTTTAACCGAAACTGCGGAGCAGTTATTCAGTGTAGAGCTAAGCAGCGAAGCGGATGATTTTATCCGCTTGACTCAAGTCAGGTAAGTTTCCTGCTTCAGTTACGATGAGTAATAAGCAGTGGATGGAGACTTGTTGAATCAGAAAATAAAAAAAATAAAAACATTATTTTAAATTCAAGGAGGAAACGAAAATGAAAAAAAGACTTATGGCAATCACATTTGCAGCATTAATGGCAGCATCCATGATGGGAACAACAGTATTTGCGGCAACAGACGGCGGCAGTGTGGCGGGAAAAACATCTCTGGCAGATACGGATTTTGATACAGATTATCAGCCACAGAAAGATGAATATAAGATTTACTGCACATATAAGAATATCCACAGCTGGTATGATGCAATCAAGACAGGTGTAGATGCAGCAGTAGCAGACCTTAAAGAAAAAGGAGTCACAATTGACTATGAATGGTATGGACCGGCACAGCCGGATGCAGTTGACCAGGTAAATTCGATTGAAACAGCAGTAGGACAGGGATATGACCTGATTGCTGTAGATGTTAACCAGGCAGATACTACTGCGAAAGCGATTGACGCAGCCGTTGATGCAGGTGTTAAAGTTGCAACTTTCGGAACAGTTGATGTAGCGGACTGCAAGAGAAGCTTCTTCGTGGGAAATGATGATCCATACGGAGACGGAGAAGCACTTGCAAAAGCAGTTTGCGAGAAAATGGGCGGAAAAGGTCAGATTGCACTTCTCGGCGGTACAATGGGAGCAGAATCTCATGAGCAAAGACTTCAGGCATTTAAAGATGTTATTGCTACATATCCGGATATCGAAATAGTAGACGAACAGAGAGATGATGACTCTGTAGAAAAAGCAATCAGCTTAACAGAATCCTGGTTACAGGCATATCCGGATCTGGGTGGTATCCTCTGCAACAACATGTCCAACCCTGTTGGCGCATGCCAGGCTGTAACAGATGCAGGTAAAGCGGGCGATATCATCATTGGTGGTATGGATCATGACCTTCGTACTCTGAATTATCTGAAAGACGGTACATTATATGTAGCTCAGGTTCAGAATTGCTATGATATGGGATATAAATTAATCTGGAACGCAGTTAAGACTATTGATGGCGAAACAGTAGATGAAGTTACAGACGTTGGATCAACATCCGTATACGCTGATGACGCAGATAACTATATTACCATGCTTTATGGAGAGGATGCAGATACAGATGCAAAATAAGAATGATAACCTTATCATCGAAATGAAGGATATCAGTAAGTTCTTCCCGGGCACCAGAGCTTTGGATCACGTGAGCCTGAAACTGAGAAAAGGTGAGATCCATGCACTGGTAGGAGAGAACGGAGCCGGAAAAAGTACTCTTATGAATATCCTTACCGGACAGCTTACAAAAGATGGTGGGGAAGTCTTTATGGAAGGAGAGCCGTTAAGGCTCTCTTCTCCACAGGACGCTTTAAAAAAGAATATCGTATTAGTGCCGCAGGAACTGAATCTGATTCCTGAAGCCAGTGTAATGGAGAATATTTTTCTGGGAAATGAATTTTGCTCCAAAGGCATGATCGATTGGAAAAAATCTCACGAAAAAGCCAAAGAACTTCTGAAAGTATTAAATGTAGATATCGATGTGACACAGCCGGTTAAGGAATTATCCGCAGCTTATCAGCAGATGGTATCCATTGCACATGCGCTTACCTATACGCCAAAGGTTCTGATTCTGGATGAACCGACAGCTGTACTGACGAACATAGAGGCACAGAATCTGTTTAATTCCATGCACCGTTTAAAGGAACAGGGAACGGCCATGGTATTTATCACTCATCATCTTGATGAAGTTATGGAAGAAACTGACAGAATTACCATTATGAAGGATGGGCAGCTGGTAGAAGAGGTTCCGACTTCAGAGATCACAAAAGAAGAAATGATCACAAAAATGGCCGGAAAAAGGGTTAATGTGGCAAAACATATCAAACGTACTTATTCAAATGAGAAGTTCTTTGAAGCACAAAACCTTACCAGAACAGGTGAATTTGAGAATGTAAGCTTCGATATAAAGAAGGGTGAGATTCTCTGCGTAGCAGGACTTGTAGGAGCCGGACGTACAGAAATCTTCAAATGTATATTTGGAATCACAGAGAAAGAACCGGGCGGACATACGTTTATCGAAGGAAAAGAAGTGAATATCAAATCCCCGATCGAAGCGATTAAATATGGCATGGGATATGTTTCAGAGGAAAGACGTCATGATGGAATTACTCCCGGAATGTCAGTAAAAGAAAATATGATCCTTCCATCCTATGATCAGATGACAAAGAATGGTCTGATCAATTATAAAAAGGTTACGGAAATCGTTGACCGGTATATTGATTCCATGTCTATTAAGACGGCATCAAGAGAAACACTGATCAAAAACCTTTCCGGTGGTAATCAGCAGAAAGTTATCGTAGCCAGATGGATGGCAAAAAATGTAAAAATGCTGATTCTGGATGAGCCGACACGAGGAATTGACGTAAATGCAAAAGGTGAGATCTATGACCTTATCCGTACACTTGCAGACAGTGGTGTGGCGGTTGTGGTGATCTCTTCAGAAATGGAAGAGGTTCTGGCACTTGCAGACCGTATCATGGTCATTCATGCAGGAAAAGTCAGCGGATTCATTGATCAGGTAGAAACAACCTCGCAGGAAGATGTCCTGAAGGTGGCATTTCAATAACAGGGGGATCTCTTATCATGAACAGTTTAAAGAAATTTATAAAATCCACAGCAGGAATGGTATTTATCGTAACCGTTCTTGTTGGAATTGCAGTACATATAGCAACAGGAAACTTTTTTACATCTTATAATATCAGTACACTTTCAAGAGCTGCTTCCTTTGCCATTATTGTTGGTTTTGGACAGACGATTGTACTTCTTACAGGCGGAATTGATCTTTCTGTAGCAACCGTTGGTCAGGTCTGTGGTATGGCAAGTGCGATTTTTATGGTAAATTATGGAATGAATCCATATCTGGCTATCATTATTGCCAGCCTTATGGGGATTGTACTTGGTGCAGTGAATGGTTTCTTTATCGCTTATTTCAAAATGACACCGTTTATCGTAACTCTGGCAACCATGCAGATTTACAAAGGTATTGTATACGTTATCACAAAAGGTATGCCGATCACAGGTATGCCGGAAAATGCACAGAATCTTGCTAATGGAATTATCGGCGGGGTGCTTCCTAAGATTGTTGTTATGATGGTTCTGATCTGTGTGATCCTTACAGTTATGCTTAACAGGACAAAATTCGGACGTCATATTTATGCACTTGGCGGTAACCGTAAATGTGCAAAGATTGTAGGTATCCCTACGGAAAAAGTAGAAATGCTGGTATACTGTCTGAGTGGTCTTCTCGCTGCATTTGCGGGTGTTATGATGGCATGTAAACTTGCATCCTTTCAGGCAAGTATCGGTGAAAGCTGGCAGATGGATTCCATCACAGCAGCAGTACTTGGCGGTACTTCCATGGCAGGTGGAATCGGAACAGTTGTCGGAACCATCTTTGGTGGTCTCTTAAGCAGTGTTATCAGTACATGTATCACATTGCTGAGAATATCTTCCTATTGGCAGACAATCGTTACAGGTGCAGTTGTACTGATCGCTGTATTCATTGATGCAGTAAAGGATAATCCTGTCATTCAGGAAAAAATTCAGAGAAAACGCAGAAGTAAAGGGAAAAATTAAGATGCATAGTTATGCGGGGAAATAAAAAAATACAGAGAAGAAAAAGGCAGTCGATTTAAATTTTCGACTGTCTTTTTCGTTAATGTTTGGATTATATAACATGACGGAGCTGAATTTCTGTAATTTATCGTTGCAGACAGTTCTATTCATCCCATCCGTCATACATACGGATATTGACCTGGATATTTCTTACGATATCCCCCTCCAGAAGCTCCAGATCGGACTCATCGGAGATTGCGGGGAGTTCCATCTCATCTTCCATGACCTCTGCATAGATCCAGTTGTAGGCTGCTTCATTTGCATTATCGATTGCATCATCAAGAGTATCGCCCTCTGCTTCACAACAGGCAAGATCAGGAAAAAATGCCTGGTATCTGCCGTCGTCAGTTTTGCGGAAAATCGCAGGATATATAAATTTCATTAGAAAACTCCTTTCTGTTACAATGTTTTTATGTATTTCTGTTTACGTTCACACTGAGAATAGTATATAATACATTCATATATTCATCAAGGTCAAGTTATCAGGAATGATTTTAACTCTCGTTACTGCGAACGGAGTGAGAACAGTAACGGCAGGATAACTGAGCGATATATAAAGGAGAGTACGGCATGCTGACAATAGAAATGGACAATTTTGATCTGGGGCAGATCTGCAGATCCGGACAGTGCTTCCGGATGGATCAGATCGGGGAAAAACGATACCGGGTGATCGCGGGAGATAAATATCTGGAGCTGACTCAGGAGAGAGGGATTG
>CAVCYJ010000096.1:0-10168 GCA_963605995.1 Holdemanella biformis
CATGTACCGGCGCATATCCAGATGGAAGGATATGATGCACCGCAGTATGCAAATTTCCAGTATCCGTGGGAAGGACACGAAGAAATCCATCCGGGTGAGATTCCGGAGAGGTTTAATCCGGTAGCGAGTTACGTGAAGTATTTTACAGTGCCGGAGCATATGAAGGGAAAGCGGCTGTTTATCTCTTTTCAGGGAGCGGAGAGCGGACTTGCGCTGTGGCTGAATGGAGCGTTTGTCGGCTACAGTGAGGATTCTTTTACACCATCGGAATTTGAACTGACTGATTATGTAAAAGATGGCCGGAATAAACTGGCGGCACAGGTATTTAAGTGGACTTCCAGCAGCTGGTGTGAGGATCAGGATTTCTTCCGTTTCTCAGGAATTTACAGAGATGTATATCTTTATACAGTACCGGATACTCATGCGTATGATCTTCAGATTCGTGCTATCCCGGAAGAGAGGCTGGATGCAGCAGATCTGGAAGTGAAAGTGAAGACCTGGGGAAAGGGAAGCGTTGTTTTCAGGCTTGAGAAAGATGGAATTTGTGTGCTGGAAGATCGAAAGTTTCTTATGACCGAAACGGAAACTGACAGCGAAGAAGCAGATACAAAGAGATCTTATATTCAGAAAACAAACAGCAGCAAGACAGCGCAGAGCAGTTTTTCATGGAAAATTGACAATCCGAAATTATGGAGTGCGGAAGATCCGCAGCTGTATGACCTCACTATTGAGGTTTACGATGAGACCGGAATTCTTCAGGAAGTGATCCCGCAGAAGGTAGGCTTCCGCCGTTTCGAGATGAAGAATGGTATCATGACTTTGAATGGGAAACGCATCGTATTCAAGGGCGTAAACCGTCATGAGTTCAGCTCTGTCAGCGGCAGAAATGTTTCCGAAGAGGAACTGCGCAAGGATCTGTGCATTATGAAGCAGAACAACATCAATGCCATCCGTACCTGCCATTATCCGGACACTTCACTGATCTATCAGCTCTGTGATGAATATGGCATCTATATGATCGATGAGACAAACCTGGAATCCCATGGTTCCTGGGATGTGGCAGAGTTTACAAAGGATTATACATATATCGTTCCTCACAACAAACCGGAGTGGCTGGATATGATGCTTGACCGTGCAAATTCCATGTACCAGAGAGATAAGAACCACCCGGCAATCCTGATCTGGTCCTGCGGAAACGAATCTTTTGGCGGAAAAGATATTTATGAAATGTCACAGCTGTTCAGAAAGAATGACCCGACCCGTCTGGTACATTATGAAGGCCTTTTCCATGACCGCAGTTACAATGACACCAGTGATATGGAGAGCCAGATGTATCCGTCAGTGGAAGCTATCAAAGAGTTTCTTGCAAAAGATGACAGTAAGCCATTTATCTGCTGTGAATACACTCATGCAATGGGAAATTCCTGCGGTGCCATGCACAAATACACAGATCTGACAGATACAGAGCCGAAATATCAGGGCGGGTTTATCTGGGATTACATTGACCAGTCTATTTATAAGAAGGACCGCTACGGAAAAGAATTCCAGGCATACGGCGGCGATTTCGGAGAACGTCCGACGGACTATAATTTCAGTGGAAATGGTATCGCATACGGCGGTGACCGTGAGCTATCCCCGAAGATGCAGGAAGTGAAGTTTAATTACCAAAATATTACGGCAGAGGTGACTGCTGATACGGTAAGAGTTATCAACAAGAACCTTTTTGTAAACACAGGTATCTTTGACTGTAAAGTTACACTTGCAAAGAATGGAAAGGTAATTCGCACAGAGACTCTGGAGACAGCAGTAGAGCCATTAAGTGAAAAGGAATACAGGCTTCCATTTGAAAAAGCGGAAGTGGCAGGGGAATATGCGGTCACGGTTTCCTTCCATCTGAAAGAGGAGAAAGTATGGGCACCTGCTGGTCATGAGATTGCATTTGGACAGTATGTATATCAGGTGCAGGAGAATGATGTGAAAACTCAGGCTCAGGCAAATACTTTGGCAGATAAAGCTGGTTTGGCAGAAACAGTAACTGCAGCAGATAAGAAAGAGGTAAATATATCAGGAATATTTATACAGAAACCGCAGATCATCCGCAGTACACACAATATCGGTGTCCGCGGTGAGCATTTTGAGGTAATGTTCTCCGTCCTCAACGGCGGACTTGTTTCTTACAGATATGCAGGCAAAGAGATGATAGAAGCCATCCCGAAGCCGAACTTCTGGCGGGCACCTACTGATAATGACTGTGGAAATCTTATGCAGATGCGCTATGCACAGTGGAAAGTTGCCAGTATGTATTTAAGCCACAAAGAATACAGAAAAGGTGCTTATGCTCCATCGACACAGCCTCAGACAGTAGAGACAGATCAGTCGGTAAAGGTAACCTTTACCTATCTGATGCCAACCACACCGGCAAGTGAATGCCAGCTCACATACGAAGTATTTGGTGATGGAAAAGTAAAGACAACCTTATCCTATGATCCTGTAAAAGAGCTCAGTGATATGCCGGAGTTTGGAGTGATCTTTAAATTTAATGCAGATTATGACAATGTTCAGTGGTATGGTCTTGGCGAAGCCGAAACCTATGCAGACCGTAAAAAAGGTGCAAAACTGGGTATTTACCAGAACAAGGTAGTGGACAACATGGCAAGATACATGGTTCCACAGGAATGCGGTGCCAAAGAAGAAGTTCGCTGGGCCTCCATCACAGACCGCAAAAGCAGGGGAATCCGCTTTGAGATGGACAAAGAGCCCATGATGTTCTCAGCCCTCCCATATACTCCACACGAAATGGAAAATGCCATGCACCCATACGAACTCCCACAGATCCACTACACCGTGATCCGCGTAGCCAAAGGCCAGATGGGAATCGGCGGTGACGACAGCTGGGGCGCATACACCCATCCGGAATATCTGTTAAATGCAGAAGGAAAGATGGAATTTTCATTTAGTTTCAGAGGAATCTGATAAAGGAACAAAAAAAGCAGGCAGAGGATCACACGGGATCCCCTACCTGCTTTTCGTCAAATTTATCCATCATTTCTTTGTGGGTCTTATAATTCTTTGGACTCATTCCGAATTTTTTCTTAAAGGCTTTGGAAAAAACAAGCTGGTCTTCGTAGCCTGTTCTGGCGGCAATTTCCTTGATCGAAAAACTCGTGCTGACCAGAAGGTTTGCGGCCTTGTGCAGTTTGTAATTGATCAGGAAATTCTGGGCTGACATTCCGAGTTCTTTCTGAAAGGCGCTGTTGAGATAAGCCCGGCTGATGCCGATATTGTCGGCGATATCCGAAATACCGATCCCGGTCTGATACATACCCTTTATATATTCGATCGCAAGCTCTACATAAACGCTGCTGCTGTATTCGTACTTAGCATTCTTCCGGTTTTGGACAGCCTGTTTCTCATGAAAATCGGTAAGCTCTGCCAGAAGCAGGATCAGATAGGCCTGGCGTTTCAGGTCATTGGCCCTGGAGAGCTGCTTGTGATTGAGCATACGGTCGATATATTTGAGGACAGTTTTGGATTCCGGAGAGGGAAGCACTAACTGATTCTTTGAAAATCCACACTGCCTCACCAGAGAATGGGCACGGATCCCGCGAAAACCGATCCAGGCATAAGTCCATGGGTTTGCCTCGTCAGCACCATAAGTGATCGGCTCGTTAGGGTAGATTACAAACATCTGTCCGGAAGAGAGACTCCAGGTCTGGCCGCCGGCAGAATAAAATCCTGTGCCATCCAGTACAAAATGAATGATAAATTCATCTCTTGGCATGGAAATAATGTGCCCCGGCATACACTGTTCCCTGCCGGTATGGATCAGGCTGATATCAAGAGAACCCTCTTTCAGATTTTCAAGACAGCGAAAGGTAGCACTGTCTGTATATTTTACATTCGGCAATTCTTTAGTTCCTCCCCGGTTATTAAAAATAAGCTGAAAATACTTTCGTGACAAAAAGACATATGAGACACATAGAAAAAAAGCCGTGAAACAGGCATAAAATCGTTCTTTACTTGACATTTTACCATATATTCAAGCATTTTACCATAACGATAATGACATAAATTCATTACATTATTCCATTTCAAAAAATGCACAAAAACGTATAATAATAGTCACAAGGAACACGTCAGAATGACGAATAAAGGAGGATGTATATGAGAAAAAACATGAAAAAACTCACAGTTGCAACAGTGATCGGTGCTATGGCAGTTACAGCAGTTGCTCCTGTAAGCGCACAGGCAAAAGACAAAACTCTGACCGTTGCGATCTGGGATAACGGACAGAAAGCCGGACTTCAGGAAATCATGGATGAGTTCACAGCAGAGACAGGAATCAAAACTGAACTCCAGGTAGTAGAGTGGAGCAGCTACTGGACACTTCTTGAAGCCGGTGCATCAGGCGGAGAGATGCCGGACGTATTCTGGATGCACTCCAATGAAGCAGTAAGATATATGTCAAACGACATCTTACTTGACCTGACAGATAAGATCGAGAGCAGCGAGAAACTGGAAATGGACAAATTTCCGGATGATATCAAAGAAATGTATCAGTGGGACGGCAAAACATATGCAGTACCGAAGGACGTAGATACAATCGCAATGTGGTACAACAAAGATATGTTTGATGAAGCCGGAATCGACTATCCGGACGGAAGCTGGACATGGGATGACTTCTATGAAATCGCTCAGAAACTGACAAAAGAAGATGGAAGCCAGTATGGTTTCGCAGCAAACCCATCCAACGAGCAGGATACATGGATGAACATCATCTACTCCATGGGCGGATGTGTACTGACAGATGACAACAAATCCGGATTTGATGATCCTAACACGATCAAGGCAATGGAATTCGTTGATAAATGTGTAAAGAACGTAATGCCTCCTGCATCCACGATGTCTGAGACAGGTACAGACGTACTCTTTGAATCAGGAAAAGTAGCAATGATCTCTCAGGGATCCTGGATGGTATCTGCATTCAAGGACAATGATTACCTCAAAGAGCACTGTGATGTAGCAAGACTTCCAAAAGACGCTACAACAGGAGAGAGCGTATCCCTGTACAACGGACTTGGATGGGCTGCATCTGCAAACACAGATCTGCCGGACGAAGCATTCCAGCTGATCGAGTGGTTCGGTTCCAAAGATATGCAGCAGAAACAGGCAGACCTTGGTGTAACAATGGCAGCTTATGAAGGAATGTCTGAAGGATGGGTTAACAGCGTAGACTGCTTTAACTTACAGCCATACCTGGATGCAATGGACAACATCGTATTCAGACCACACACAAATGCAACACTTTCCTGGTGGAACCCAATGTGCGAAGAACTCAAGAAACCATGGAATGACGAAGAAACCATGGATGAGGCGTGTGCAAACATCGTTACCATTATGAACGACGCGATCGCAGAAGAATCCTATTAATGGTGATAACCATACATAAAAAATAAAAAACAAAAAGCTGCCGCAAAAAGCTTCCGGTCTTTGTGACGGATAAGATGTCACGGAAGAAACAGGCTGATATGCGGCAGCTTTTTAATGAATTTATAAATTATAGTAAAAGGAGTGAGAGCCGTGGCAAATCCAAAAAAAGGTACCAGTCAGGCGCGGAATGAATTTATCTGGGGATGGGCGTTCATTCTTCCTACAATGCTTGGTCTGATCATTCTGAATATCTATCCGATTTTCAAGACGATTTATGAGAGCTTTTTCAAAACCGGAGATTTCGGTAAGGGAAATATCTTTATTGGCTTTGACAACTATGTAAAGCTGATCCATGATGCGGAAGTATGGCAGGCATTGTTAAATACATTTAAATATGCCATTGTGGAAGTTCCGTTTTCCATTGCTATCGCACTGGTACTGGCAGTTTTACTGAACCGTAAAATGAAAGGCCGCGCTGTTTACAGAACAATCTTTTTTCTTCCTATGGTTGCTGCTCCGGCTGCGATCGCCATGGTATGGAGATGGCTGTTCAACTCTGAGTTCGGTCTTCTCAATCATGTATTCCATACAAAGACCAACTGGATCTCTGATCCTAAGATTGCAGTTTATGCGATCGCGGTGATCGGTGTATGGTCTATCATTGGTTACAATATGGTCCTTTTCCTGTCCGGCCTGCAGGAGATTCCGAGAGACTATTATGAAGCGGCAAGCATTGACGGAGCAACTGGTGTGAAACAGTTCTTCCATATTACAATCCCGCTGCTTTCACCGACCATTTTCTTTGTAATGGTTACCCGTGTCATCAGCGCCATGCAGGTATTCGACCTGATCTTTATGGTTATGGACAGAAACAATCCTGCACTTTACAAAACACAGTCACTCGTTTATCTGTTCTACCAGAATTCCTTTGTAGAGAATAACAAAGGCTATGGTTCAACGATCGTCGTTCTTCTTCTTGTTGTGATTATGATCCTGACACTGTTCCAGAATCTTGCACAGAAGAAGTGGGTTCATTATAACTAAGGAGGGATAATTATGTCAGCAAGAGATAAAGCAAACAGAGTTCTGATCCATATTATCCTGATCATTGTATCTATTACGATGCTGGTTCCTTTTTTGTGGATGTTCCTGACGGCTTTCAAAACAATGACAGAGGCTACTTCTGTTAACCCGTTTGTTATCCTGCCATCTTCATGGAAATGGGATAACTTCAAAGAAGTAATCAACAATATGGATTTCTTACATCTGTATATCAACACCTTACTTCTTATCCTGGGCCGTGTTATCTGTGCGGTTCTGACTGCAACACTGGCAGGCTATGCATTTGGCCGTCTGAATTTCAAAGGCAAAAACCTGATGTTCTCACTGGTACTTCTGCAGATGATGGTTCCGGGACAGATCTTCATTATCCCGCAGTACTTAATGGTAAGCAAGATGGGAATGCTCAATACCATTTTTGCCTTGGTATTCCCTGGTATTGTTACCGCATTCGGTACTTTCCTGCTGAAACAGGCATATATGGGACTTCCGAAGGATCTGGAAGAAGCTGCCCGCCTTGACGGATGTAACATCGGTCAGACTTTCCTGTTCATCATGGCTCCTCTGACACGTTCTTCCATGGTGGCACTGGGAATCTTCACCGCAGTATTCGCATACAAAGACCTGATGTGGCCTCTGATCTGTAACAAAGACGTTATGCCTCTGTCCGCAGCACTTGCAAAAATGCAGGGACAGTACGCAAGCAACTATCCGCAGTTAATGGCGGCATCACTGCTTGCCTGCATCCCGATGATCGTCCTGTATCTGATCTTCCAGAAACAGTTCATCGAAGGTATCGCAACATCAGGCGGTAAACTGTAAATAAAATATGGGTTCGGGAAATATTTTTCCGGATTGTACAGGCAGGAGATAACAAAAATCCTGCCTGAAACAAAAAAAGATATTAAGATAAGGAAGGGGTAGATAGAAATGAAACCAGGAAGTCTCTATGACAGGATTTTTGGATTTTTGGGACAGTTAATTGCGTTGAATCTGCTATGGATCGTGTGCTCTCTTCCGGTTATCACGGCAGGGGCATCGACCACTGCATTATTTTACTGTACATTAAAGCTCCACAAGGATGGAGATATCAGAGTAGTTCATGACTTTTTTAAGAGTTTTAAGCAGAATTTCAGACAGTCGACTCTTATCTGGATTCTGATGGCAGCAGTCGCCGTATTCCTTTATATGGAAAAAGAAGTGCTGGTGACTATGCCAGGTTTTATGTCACAGATTTTTAACTATGCAGTTTTTGCGGTATGCATTCCGCTGATCGCTGTTGCACTGTATATCTTTCCGACAGTTGCGGCATTTGAGAACAAAACAATGACTTTGATCACAAACGCATTTTATTTTGCGGTTAAACATATAGGCTATGCGATAGCTGTGGCAGTGATCACGATCCTGCCAATGACCATGACACTTGTAGATGCAAAACTTTTTCCGGTTTATCTGTTTATCTGGCTGCTGATGGGATTTTCCCTGACAGCCTATGCGGATTCCTGGTTTATATGGAAACTGTTCAAACCGTACTTCAAAGAGGACGAAGAACATCATTATGTAGATACAGAACCGGATCAGTATGCATTCTGAACGAATCAGGTAATGAAGCGGAGGTTTTCGCTTGATAATCAATAATAAAGAAATGAGAGGTACAGAGTATGGAATGGATTAAGTATCATGAGACAGAGAAAGTATTCGACCTGAAAACAGAAAACAGCACCTATCAGATGCAGGTAAGAGAGTATGATACACTGGTTCATCTGTATTATGGAAGTCCGGTAGGAGATTCCCTGATCACAGACAGGATCATAGGCGTAGACAGAGGATTCTCCGGTAATCCTTATGAGGCTGGTAAGGACAAGACCTTTTCGCTGGATACCTTACCGCAGGAATACAGTGCTTATGGAAACGGGGATTACCGTATCAACGGTCTGGAAACAGAGCAGGCAGACGGCAGCGATACCGCGAACCTGAAATTTGAATCCTATGAGATACGCAAGGGAAAATACAGCCTGAAAGGTCTCCCGGCAATGTTTGCAGAGGAAGAGGAAGCAGAGACGCTGGAGATCGTTCTTACAGACCGTGTCAGCGGATTGAAGGCACATCTTCTCTATGGTGTATTTCCGCATCTGGATGTGATCACCAGGGCAGTGCGTCTGGAGCAGACGGGAGAAGAAGCGGTTACCGTAAAGAAAGTAATGTCCATGGAACTTGATTATGAATACAGGAAACTCGATGCAGTTCATTTCTATGGCAGACATAATATGGAACGCCAGATGGAGAGGGTTTCCCTCGGTCACGGCAGCTGGTCAGTGGGAAGTATCCGCGGCACATCCAGCCATCATCACAATCCTTTCGTGATCGTCTGTGACAAAGATACAGAGGAAACACATGGAAGCTGTTATGGTTATGCACTGGCATACAGCGGAAACTTTATCTTCGAGACAGAGGGAGATCAGGTTGGACATACCCGCGTGGCAATGGGAATCCATCCATATCACTTCTCATGGACACTGAAAAAGGGAGATACCTTTGAGACTCCGGAAGTGATCATGGCATACTCCGAAGAAGGATTTGGAAAGCTTTCCCATATTTATCATGATGCATACAGGAATCATCTGATCCGCAGCAAATATGTAGAACAGCCAAGACCGATCCTGGTAAATAACTGGGAAGCTACTTATTTTGATTTCGATGCAGATAAGCTGTATCACATTGCAGAAGAGGCAAAGAACATCGGACTGGATATGTTTGTCCTGGATGACGGCTGGTTCGGGAAGCGGGACAATGACTGGTGTGCCCTTGGGGACTGGGAAGTAAACGAGGAGAAGATCAAAGGCGGGCTTCCCGCACTTGCAGAGAGAATCCATGGTCTTGGGCTGAAATTCGGTCTGTGGGTAGAGCCGGAGATGATTTCCGAGGACAGTGACCTTTACAGAGAGCATCCGGACTGGGCACTGAAGATTCCGGGACGCGCCATGAACAGAAGCAGATATCAGTTGAATCTGGATATCACCAGAAAAGAAGTCCGTGAACACATCATGAATCAGATTTTCAGGGTTCTGGATGAATGCAAGGCTGATTATGTGAAGTGGGATATGAACCGGAGTGTAGACAATGTATTCTCCGCGGCACTTCCGAGGGAATGCCAGGGAGAGGTTTACCACAGATATGTACTGGCAGTTTATGAGATGATGGAGAGTCTGGTACAGAGATATCCGAACCTTCTGTTTGAGTCCTGTTCAGGCGGCGGCGGAAGATTTGACGCGGGAATGCTCTATTATTCACCGCAGATCTGGTGCAGTGACAATACAGATGCCATTGACAGACTAAAGATCCAGTATGGTACTTCTTTCGGGTATCCGGTAAGCGCAATGGGCGCTCATGTAAGTGTATGCCCGAACCATCAGTCCGGCAGGATCACACCATTTGAGACAAGAGGAACTGTAGCATCCGCCGGTACCTTCGGCTATGAGCTGGATCTGATGAAGATGTCCGAAGAAGACAAAAAGACAGCCAGAGAACAGATCCTGAAATACAGGGAAATCGAGCATCTGGTACAGTCAGGGGATTACTACCGTCTGGTGAATCCGTTTGAAAACAACAACCATGTACTCTGGCAGTTTGTATCCAAAGATAAAAAAGAGACAGTCGTATGCGGAGTGAGACTTCACAG
>CAVCYJ010000097.1:0-10084 GCA_963605995.1 Holdemanella biformis
TGTACAGTTCTTCACCGTTGGCATCCATAGGCTCGAATTTAACTTTACAGTGACCGTACTGTCCACGACCACCGGACTGTTTCGCATATTTGCTGTCGATATCAACAGGTTTGGTAATTGTTTCTTTGTAAGCAACCTGAGGAGCACCTACGTTAGCCTCTACCTTGAATTCACGAAGGAGACGGTCAACGATGATATCCAGATGAAGCTCACCCATACCAGCGATAATAGTCTGTCCTGTTTCCTGATCTGTATGTGCACGGAATGTCGGGTCTTCTTCTGCAAGTTTTGCAAGAGCTTCACCAAGTTTACCCTGTCCTGCTTTTGTCTTAGGCTCGATAGCGAGCTCGATAACCGGTTCAGGGAATTCCATGGACTCCAGGATTACCGGATGCTGCTCATCACAGATTGTATCACCTGTTGTTGTGAATTTAAATCCGATAGCTGCTGCGATATCACCGGAATATACTTTATCAAGTTCCATACGTTTGTTAGCATGCATCTGAAGGATACGTCCAACACGCTCTTTCTTATCCTTAGTAGCATTCAGTACATAAGAACCGGAATTCATTGTACCGGAATATACACGGAAATATGCAAGTTTACCAACGAATGGGTCTGTCATGATCTTAAATGCCAGAGCTGAGAATGGCTCTTCGTCAGAAGAATGTCTCACTACTTCGTTTCCGTCCAGGTCAACTCCCTGAATTGGAGGAATGTCTGTAGGAGCCGGCATATACTCAAGGATAGCATCAAGAAGCTTCTGAACACCTTTGTTTCTGTAAGCAGAACCGCAGCAAACCGGAATAGCTGCACACTCGCATGTAGCTTTTCTTAATGTTGCTTTCAGTCTCTCTACAGATGGTTCTTCGCCATCAAGATATTCCATCATTAAGTCGTCATCAAGCTCACAGATTTTTTCGATGAGCTCTGTATGATAAAGCTCTGCATCTTCCTGCATATCATCAGGAATATCAACGATAGAGATATCATCACCTTTTTCATCGTTGTAGATGTAAGCTTTCATTTCGAATAAGTCAATGATTCCCTTGAAATCATCTTCTTTTCCGATCGGGAGCTGTAAGCAGATTGCGTTTTTACCAAGACGAGTCTTGATCTGCTCTACTGCACCGTAGAAGTTTGCACCAAGGATATCCATCTTGTTGATGAATGCCATACGTGGTACATTGTAAGTGTCAGCCTGACGCCATACGTTTTCAGACTGTGGTTCAACACCACCTTTAGCACAGAAAACGCCGACAGCACCGTCAAGTACACGAAGAGAACGCTCAACTTCTACTGTGAAGTCAACGTGACCTGGGGTATCAATGATGTTGATACGATGTTCCAGAGCACCTGGCTTCGGTTTGCAGTTCTCTTCCAGAGTCCAGTGACATGTTGTAGCCGCTGAAGTGATTGTGATACCTCTCTCCTGCTCCTGTTCCATCCAGTCCATGGTAGCAGTACCTTCGTGAGTATCACCAATCTTATAATTGACACCTGTATAATACAGGATACGTTCAGTAAGAGTTGTTTTACCCGCATCGATATGAGCCATAATACCAATATTTCTGGTACGCTCTAATGGATATTCTCTTCCTTCTTTAGCCAATGGATTTTCCCCCTATAATTAGAAGCGATAGTGAGCAAATGCTTTATTTGCCTCAGCCATCTTGTGCATGTCTTCTTTTCTCTTAACAGATGCACCTGTGTTGTTCATTGCATCTAAAAGCTCATTTGCAAGTCTTTCTTCCATTGTTTTCTCGCCTCTTTTACGAGAGAACATTGTTAACCAGCGAAGAGCCAGTGCCTGACGTCTGTCTGCTCTTACCTCGATCGGAACCTGATAAGTAGCACCACCGATACGTCTTGCTTTTACTTCGAGAAGTGGCATGATGTTGTTCATAGCCTCTTCAAAAACTTCAAGTGCTGGTTTACCAGCTTTTTCTTCGATTCTGGCGAATGCACCGTAAACAATTTTCTGTGCTACACCTTTCTTACCGTCTAACATGATGTTATTGATAAGTTTGGTAACCACTTTATTGTTGTACATTGGATCTGCCAGAACGTCTCTTTTCTGAGTATGTCCTTTACGTGGCACGTTACTTCCCTCCTTAATCATTGTGATTAAATCATCGGTACTCACGCAGATAACTATTGCATGTTCGCACTGGTAAGGTCCTATATTTAACCCGCAACCGGCAGGGTATATGGAATACCGTACAAATTCATAGTTCTAGTCTTCCGTGAATTTTCGATTGATTAATTCCTGCTGTCCCAAACAATGGGATCAGTTTAAAATTTTATGAAACCTTCCTCGAATTATTTCTTTTTAGGTCTCTTAGCACCGTATTTGGAACGAGCCTGTTTTCTGTTAGCAACACCTGCAGTATCAAGAGTACCTCTGATGATGTGGTATCTTGTACCAGGTAAGTCCTTAACCCTTCCACCACGGATAAGAACAACGCTATGCTCCTGAAGGTTGTGACCTTCTCCTGGGATGTAGCTTGTTACTTCGATTCCGTTGGAAAGACGAACTCTGGCGATCTTTCTAAGAGCTGAGTTAGGCTTCTTAGGAGTTGCAGTCTTAACTGCTGTACAAACGCCACGTTTCTGTGGTGCAGACTGTTCAACTGCTTTCTTTCTTAAAGAGTTGAATGTTTTCTGGAGAGCCGGAGCTGTAGATTTCTTTACAGATGTCTGGCGTCCTTTTCTTACTAACTGGTTGAATGTTGGCATTCCATTTCACCTCCCGATTTATTTCTCCATAGAATCTCTATGGGGCCTTGCGGTTGCTATTCGTGTAATTACGCGCAAAAAAATTAACGTTCCTTTTGCACGCCTGCTTATTATATCCCGCAAGAATCGCACTGTCAAGGGCTTTCACCCAAAATTTACCCGATTTTTTCACATTTTTATCATATCTCCAGAATCCTTTTCTTATACACCACATCACCGCATTAAACTTATCAGACAATATATCTCACCATTCCATACTTTACTGCCATCTCTCTCATTTTCACCCCCGCCCAACCTATATTCCATCCCACTGCCCCCTAATATCACTCCCCCATCTACCGTCCCACATCCAACTCCTACCACTCCGCCTCCTGCCATCCCACATCCAATTGCCAGCGGAGAATAATATTTATTTTGGGTGCATTTGCAGGATGCTTAGATATTCTTAGCGTCCGAAACCGCACCCAAAATAAATATTATTCTCCGCGTCCCAATTGAAATTTTCCCCCTCTTTCATTATAATAACAACCAAAGCCAAAAATCCAACGAAAGGACCAACTCTATGAAGAAACCAAGCATGATCGAAGTTCTTTTATTCCTGACAGGCCTCCTGTGCATTGTCGCCCTTTTCTTCTTTAATAAGAGCACTCTCGACCAAATCACCACAACCGAAAAAGAAGTAGATACCATCTCCGCCCAGGTCACTGCCAAACGTGATGCAGCCGGGGAAGCAGTCCAAAAATACACTGACGCAATAGACACCGTCCAGTCAAACATCGACCGCATGAAACAAAAACAAAAGACAGCATCCCTGAAAACAACAAAGGAAAAAGCCGAAGTCACCAGTCAGACAGAATCCAAGCCATCCGTCTTCAGTGAAAACTCTGCAGTTTCCTCTTCAGATTCGGATACCAGTGTCTTCTCTTCCGGTGAAGGCAGCAACGGCCATATAATAGGTATAGATCCCGGCCATCAAAGCGAATCTGTAGACATGAGTGCGCTTGAGCCAAACGGTCCCGGCTCCTCTGAAATGAAAGCCAAATGTTCCACAGGAACCCAGGGTACTTACAGCGGTGTGCCTGAATACCAGCTCAATCTGGAAGTATCTCTTCAGTTAAGAGATGAACTGGAACAACGTGGATATCAGGTAGTCATGACCCGAACAGACAACGAAACTGCGATCAGTAATAAGGAGCGTGCTCAATACGTGGCTGAACAGGGAGCGGAAATTTATGTCCGCATCCATGCAAATGGTGATGACTCCCATACTGCTTCCGGCGCATTAACAATGTCTCCCTCCCAGAACAATCCATACATCCCACAGCTTTTTGATGAATCTAACCGTCTGTCTCAATGCATCATTGATTCCTACTGTGCTGCAACCGGTTTTCAGAATCTCGGTGTCCAGTATTACGACAACATGACAGGAATCAACTGGAGCACAGTCCCTGTCACTATCCTGGAAATGGGATTTATGACCAGTCAGAATGATGACCTCAAAATGAACGATTCCGAATTCCAGAAAACCATGGTACAGGGAATCGCCAACGGCATCGACAGTTACTTCGCATCATAATTGCTTCTATAAATTATATAAAGAAAGCAGTCAGAAAACGTATATTCTGCATCTGACTGCATAAAAGAATTCGCATGAAAGGAACCAGGTAAATGAACAAAAAAGACATTGAAAACAAAGATGAACATATAGGCTATGAAACTGACAAATCCTCCAGATCCGAAAAACCAGTCTTCCTGTATGTGATAATCGGAGTTCTGACTGCTGCCGTCATCGCACTGGGCGCAGTTTCTTTCTTATCCCTGAATCATCTTGTCACACTCCAGCAGAAAGTACAAACGCTTTCCGATACCATTCAGGAAATTTCAACAGATACTAACACACTTATCAGCCAGGCAGACCAGCTGGAACAGCTGAAAGAACAGGAAAACACGGTCAGGGAAGAAACAGGAGAAAGCTCCTCTGCCAGCTCTGAAGCGTCCTCAGATAATGCTTCTTCCAGCCAGGAAGGAACGCTCTCTCCTTCCTCCGGCACTACCTTTACAGATAACACGGATTCCAGCATGGACAACCTTCTGAATCAGGTTCAGACCTCTTTACTTCCGACAGATAACGGAACCTGGTCTGTATATGTCTGCAATCTGCTGAAAGATTCCGACGGAACGATCAACGATACCCCAATGCAGGCAGCCAGCCTGATCAAACTGTATATCATGGGTACGGTATATGAAAACTATGATTCTCTCTCCCAGTCCCATGACAGTGATGAACTCGACAGTAATATTTCCTCCATGATTTCTGTCAGTGACAACGATGCAGCAAATACTCTGGTAAACTGGCTTGGAAGTGGTGATGATTCTGCCGGTATGGCAAAGGTAAATGATTTCTGCCAGCAACATGGATTTACCAGCACGCAGATGAACCGTCTGCTTCTTGCTGATAAGACCAACGGCGATAACTATACCTCGGCAAAAGACTGCGGTACGTTTTTAAAACAGATTTATCAGGTTGTGAACGGAACCCTTCCTTCTTCCACACTTGCAAATGCAGAGGCCATGTATTTCCAGTTAAAAACCCAGCAACGCAAGAACAAGATTCCGGCACAGCTTCCGGAAGGTGTAGGCACGGCCAATAAAACCGGTGAACTGGACACTGTAGAAAACGATGCCGCGATCATCTATGATACAGCAAAAGGAATTGATCTTGTTGTATGTTTCATGTCCCAGGATCTGACCGATACCGGTGCCGCCCAGAATACGATTGCATCGGCGGCTCGTGCGATCTATGGTTATTATAATGAATGATCCAGTACATCGTTTACAATTAAAAGAAGGAGGCACATCCCTCAACGGGTTGTGCCTCCTTCTGCAAATGTAACAGGGAGAATTGTCAATGTCTCAACTTCCTCTCCCTTTATTTTCTTTAATAAGAGTTCCACACTCTTTCGTGCCATCTCCGGCACCGGCTGTACAATCGTAGATACCAGATATTCTCCACCATTCATCCACCGTATTCCATCATGCCCCACGATCTGCACCTCCTCCGGAACCTTTACTCCCAGGCTCAGCAATTGCTCCAGCAATGCTTTTGCAAGCAGATCCGTACTGGTATAGATGCCATCATATCTCATTTTGCCGGACTTTCTTGAAGATATGACAAATTCACGCATTATCTCATCCACAGAATTATTATTCCGAAGCAGATCCAGATCATCTCCCAGATTCAGTATCTCGCAGGAAACTCCATGCGCTCTGCAATAATCTTCAAATCCTTTTCCCCTCTTCATGGTCTCTCCCGAAATGTCCGATCCACTTCGCATATACAGGAGACGTTTACTTCCTGTAGAAATCATTTTCTCTGCTGCCAGCTCTCCTCCATGATAATTATCAGAACTGATACAGCTTACTTTCTTGTGAAAATGTCTGTCCAGTGAAATCAACGGAATATTCTCTGATACATATGGTTCCACATCCTGATAAGTCACGCAGATGATCCCGTCCACTTTGTTCTGTTCTGCCATACGGTAATAATCTTCTTCTTTTTCCGGCATTCCCTGCGTGTTGCACAAAAACATTTTGTATCCGTTTTTATATAATTCCTGCTCAATATGGTAAACCCACACTGCAAAAAAAGGATTCAGCACTTCCGGTACAAGAGCAGCTACCGTGTGAGTGTTTTTTGTCTTTAAGCCTCTGGCATAATAATTCATCTGATATCCCAGTTTCTTTACAGATTCTTCCACCTTTATTCTGTTTTTTTCACTCACTCGCTGTCCATTGAGTACTTTGGAAACCGTTCCGACCGCTACTCCAGCATCCTGCGCTACCTCTTTAATTGTTACCATGTATATTCCTTTCCCCTTCACAGCAGCGCGGTTTCACAGAGCAGCACTCACAAAACGTACTCTTATTTATAAAGGCACATTTTCTCAGAAACCCTTAATTCTTCTGTTCTCAAAATTTCCCATTCCATTCCCAGAATGTTTTCTTCCGCTTCCGCTGCGCCGTATATCTTTCCGTTTTCTGCAAAGACTTCAATAACTTCCTGGTCAAAAATAAAACTGATCTCCTGTCCTGCGGAAATTTTTTCTTTCATATAATAAGTATGCCTCTCTGTATCTTCGATGCTCAGGATTCCACTGTAAAAATCTGCTGTCAGTCTTAATTTTCCAATCGTCAGGCGCCATTCTCCCCGTGTATCTGCCTCAGGTTTTACTATAATTCTGACAGCATTTCCTTCAGGAGAAACTGTATCTTTCAGACTATCATACCATTCTGTTTCCAAATTCTCAAGTTCTTTGGCCGGTGCAAAGCAAACTTTATAAACATTCTCAACTTTTTCCAGAGATAATTCTGTCGGAAGTGACATCAGGCCTCTGTAATTGCCCCTTTCATTCTTCATACGAAGCCATGCCATACTGATCACTCTTCCGTCAATACCGCTGAATGTCTGTGCTGCATAGGGAAGTGCAGACGCATATCCTGAACTGCGCGTACTTTCTGCCTTAAAAGTATAGCCGTCAAATTCTCCAGTCTGGTAATATCCATCTGCAGACCAGAATACCCATTTTTTCTCTCCCGGCACATTTTTCACATCCAGTTCCAGCAAATCCGGGCATTCCCACATTCCAGGTACTGAAATCCTTTGTGTTTCTGTCCAGTCAGTGAGATTTTCAGAACGATAAATTGCAAAATCATATCCATCCAGATACAAAACCATAATAAATGCTTTGCTTGCTTCATGATAGAATATCTTCGGATCACGATTCTCATATATTACATTCGGCATAAAGAATTTATCCGACTGCTGAAGTGTTTTTCCTCCGTCTGTAGAGTAAGCAAGCCTCTGGGTAAAAAGATTTCCAACATCTGCAGACCACTGGTTTCTGCCGCCGGCCGATGTATAAAAGAATAAAAGAGCATCCCTGCCATAACCAAGCAGATTGTCCTTGTCCTGAAGTCCGCATCCCGAATAAACAGTTCCTTTTTCATCCGGTGCCATAGCCATTCCTTCTGATTCCCAATGGTATAAATCTCTGCTCTTCACATGGCCCCAATGCATATTTCCCCATCCACAGCCATATGGATTCCACTGATAATAAAGATGATAAAAGCCATCCGCATAGATCATGCCATTCGGATCATTGTGCCATCCCACTGCCGGCGCAAAATGTAGTTTCGGCCGGAATGGATATGCATTCTCATAAGGCTTATCATAGCAGAAAATTCCCTGCAGCAGTTCTTTATCTGCCCCTTCTATCTGAAGTTCTTTTCCCACAAATTCAGACGCATCCCAGCATCCGTAAAATTCGCCGTCTGCTTTTCCCAGGTGAATATCAATCTCCTGAACTTTTTTTCCTTCTATATAAAAGTGCAGCTTTTTCTCCGGAGCTTTCCTGCTTACCGGAAACCAGATATATGGATTTTCGATTTTTAATACCATTTCGCATTCTCCTGTTCTGTTGTTATGTAGTGCCCTTAATTTTTTGCACCGGTAGATGCAATTCCTGCCACATAATATTTCTGAAGGCTGAGGAAAATGATCAATACAGGAATCGTTACCAGTGTCAGACCTGCCATTACGTTTCCATAGTTTACAGGCTGAATGCTGAAGAGACTGCTCAGTGCCATCTGAATGGTCTGCTTTGAAGTATCTGAGATAACCATAACAGGCCATACGAAATCATTCCAGTATGCAATGAATACAAGAATGGAAACAGTAGCATACACCGGCTTTGCCAGCGGAACGATGAGCTGGAAAAAAGTTCTCACAGCACTTGCTCCGTCCAGCTTTGCGGCCTCTTCAATACTTTCCGGGATTCCCATGAAATTCTGCTTGAACAGGAAAATATACATCGGACTTGCAATTGCCGGAAGAATCAGTGCCAGATAGGAATTTGACAGTCCCAGTTTATAAATAATAGAGAACTGCGGAAGCATAACTGTCTGTCCCGGAATGATCATAACCGCCAGGATAATGGAGAAAAACAGGTTTTTCTTCGGGAATTTCAGTCTGGCAAATGCATAACCGGCCATAGAGTTTACAATCAGTCCCACTGCAATAATAACTATAATATAAGATAACGAATTCAGCATTGACTTTATAAGAGGAAGTTTGGCAAGAACCTCTTTGTAATTAAAAAATACCTCTTCCTTGAATGCCGGTGCAAAAGCTTTCAGACTTGTGATATCCGAGAAGATCATAGCATCATCTTTAAAAGAGGATACGACCATCCAGATCAGTGGAAACATGAAGATCAATGCTGCCACAGTCATGCCGATATAAATGAGAATCTGCTTTGGCAGAGATGGTTTCTTGTACATTTACCATTCCTCCTAATCTTCGTTACTCTTGTTTGTAATCTTATTCTGGATCAATGTAAGGATCAGTACCATAACGGTAAATACAAGTGCCATTGCGGAACCATATCCCATCTTATTATATTTAAAACCTGTCTGGTAAATCTCATATACAATGGTCATAGTAGAGTTCTGTGGTCCTCCGGCAGTCATCATCATTGGCTGAATGATCAACTGAAATGCACTTACTACAATGGACAGAGAAATAAATACTGTGATATTTTTCAGACCCGGAATGGTGATATGCCAGAACTGGTGCCATTTGGTTGCTCCATCCACAGCCGCAGCCTCATACAAATACTGCGGAATGTCCTGAAGACCGGAAAGGAAAATCATCATCTGAAATCCGCAGCCCTGCCATGCAGACAGAATAACAATACACAGCATAGCAGTCCTGGGGTCATTCAGAAATTTAAACGGTCCAATTCCCACACTTCCAAGCAGAGAATTCAATAAACCATTATTCGGATTGTAAATATATGTCCACAAAATAGAAACAACAACCAGGGATAATACAGTTGGCGCAAAAAACGCCAGTCTGTATACGGAAATTCCTTTCATCTTACGGTTGATCATCAGAGCCAGTCCCAGTGCCAGGCAAACCTGAAGCGGAACTACCAGAATTACAAATACAAATGTATTTACAATACTCTTTAAAAATACAGTGTCCTGTGTCAGACGGATAAAGTTCTTAATTCCTACAAATTCCATCCTGTCTGGTTTCAGAATATTGTAATTGGTAAAACTATATCCCACTGTCATAAAAAATGGTATGAACAAGAATACAAACAGAAGCACAAGCGCGGGTGTGATAAATGCAATTCCTGTCCAGTTTTCTTTTGTCATTTTTTTCTTGGGTGCCTTCACCGGAAACCCTCCTTTTTACTTTAATGTACTCTCGGAATCTTTTTGTGCCTGATTTTGTGAGCAGATTTTTTGTCAGTTGTGCCCAAATTTCAGAGGTGTACGC